>JAYFPV010000276.1:0-4968 GCA_034927465.1 Lawsonibacter sp. | reverse complement strand
CATGGTGATCAGCACAAGGACAGACGCGGCACCCAGAGAAATGGCGATGGGAACGCCCAGGGCCATCAGGCCAAGAAAGGTCAACAGCAGCGCAACACTCATTTCTTGTTGCCTCCAATCGCTACTTTATGGGGATACTCCAGAAAGCTTTGAATGGTGGCGATGGCACCAAGCACACCGCACAGGGGCACGCAGGCCATAATAAAGCCCATTGGAATGGCGACAGCAGTGGCCATTTCTTTGAATGCAAGCTTTTGAATCGTCAGCTGGGTTCCATAGTAGATCATAAAAAGGAAGAAGCCCATAGTAACTACATAATATAGTACCGTGCACAGCTTCTGGAAGGGACGGGGCAAGATCTGAACCAGGACCACTACACGGGAGGACTCGACCCGGTTGAAGCTGGCCGCCACTGCCATAAACATCATCCACAGGAAGAAGAAACGAGTGGTCTCTTCGGTCCAGGTCAGGCTGTATCCCAGCATACGGCTGCTAACCTGGAGCAGGACAACAAACAGCAGGCAGACCAAAGTGCCGCCGCATAGAATGTTTTCCAGGGTGTCTACCACATCAAAGAACTTGCTTAACGCTGATTTTTTACGTTCCATGGAAGCCCCTCCTAACAGGGTATTTAATTCTCTCAATCTCAAACGATGCGGAGAAGCCGAAGGCTTCTCCGCATCGGCGCATCTGTAGTTGCTGGCTGTGCTGCGGTTTGATTAGGCCTTGCCGCAGAACTCCACGGTGGCGTTAAACAGATCGTCGTTGGCCACCAGCTCCTTGAACTTGGGATACAGACTCTGGGAAATCTCCACGAACTGCTTGAAACCATCCTTGGTGAGCTCGTTGTACTCCATGCCGTTGTCAGTTAGCAGCTTGAGCATTTCACCATCCTTATTGGCCTGATAGTCTACGTACCACTGCTGGCACTCATCAGCAGCCTGCTTCAGCGCGTTCTGCTGGTTCTCTGTCAGGCTGGACAGCTTATTGGAGTTCATGCCAACAACCCAGGCGTCGGCGATGTGATTGGTGGCGGAGATATATTTCTGAACCTCGTAGAAGTTATTGGTGGCTGGCACATCCACAGGGTTTTCCTGACCGTCTAGGGTGTGCAGCTGCAGGGCGTTATAGACTTCGCTGAAGCTCATAGGAGTGACGTTGGCACCGCAGGCAGAGAAGAACTCAACATACAGGGTGTTGTTGGGGGTACGCAGGACTAAGCCCTGCATGTCAGAAGGCTGAGTAATGGGGGTCTTGCTGTTGGTGACCTGGCGGAAGCTGCGAGTCCAGCGGCCCAGGGCGGTGATTCCCATACTCTCCACGCTGTTAAACAGGTTGATGCCAGTTTCGCTGTTCAGGTAGCCCTGCAGCTGCTTGGTATCATCAAACAGATAGGGAACGGAGATCACATAGAAATTGGGGTTAAAGCTGGCGTACAGGGAGGCGGCCAGGATTACGATGTCCAGAGAGCCGTTGCCCACGGAAGAGATGGCCGCGTTGCCGTCGCCGCCGTACAGAGAGCCGTTGGGGTAGATGTTCAGCTCAATACTGCCATTGGAGTACTTCTCCACGCGGGACTTAAATTCTTGGGCGGCTGCGTAGATGTAAGAATTGTCGGCGTCAGGCACACTGACGTTTAAGGAAACCTTGGGATCGGACGCGGTGCTGCTGGAACTGGCGCTATTGGATGCGGAAGTGCTGTTGCTGCTGCCGCAGCTGGCCATGGAGACCACCATAACCAAAGCAAGTACCATGCTAAGACACTTTTTCATCTTGATTACTCCTTTTCTTTTCGTCCTGATTGGTCCTTATTGAATGCCAAGATTGACCTGAAACAAATCTTTTACGCTAGGGTAAAGACCGGTGTAGACCCGGTAACGTCGGTCATAAACTTCCCGGTAGGTGTCGGAATGCTTGATCTCCATATAGACCGACTTTTCCACCTTGGAAGATGCCTCGTACACATTCTTGAACACGCCGGCACCCACACCGGCTAGCAGAGCCGCACCTACAGGAGCCATGTCATTCATATCCAGGACTGTGATATTCCGGCCGGTGATGTCTGCTTTAATCTGGGCCCAAACTTTGCTCTTGGCACCACCGCCGATGGAATAGAAGCTGTTCAGCTTTTTGTCGGTCACATCTTCTACCATTTCAATTAGCTGGCGCAGGCCGTAGGCACAGCCCTCAAGCACGGCCCGGTTCATTTCCCGGCGGGTGGTTTTCAGAGATAGGCCAAAGAAGACACCTCTGGCGTAGGGGTCCCACACAGGGCTGCGCTCTCCCATCATGTAGGGAAGGAAGACCAGACCGTCGGCCCCCGGTTCAGCCTGATCGGCGTCGTCGTTCATAAGGGTCATGCCCTTCTTCCCGGTGACGGAGGGGTAGTCGTTGTAGTCCTGGTAAAAGTTGTCATACATCCACTGATAGGAGGAACCGGTGTGAGACATAGCGCCCTGGTAGATCCAGGCACCGTCTATCACGTGGCGACGATTAATAAAGTTGGGTGAGAACTTGGGCTGTTCAACACAGACGGTCAGCACATTGGTTGTCCCTACCGACTCGCACACATCGCCCTCCTTAACCACGCCAGCCGCCAAGGTTGCACAGGCGGTGTCTCCGCCGCCGATGATGATCTTGGTCTCGGGGGAAAGGCCTATGGCCAGCAGCACCGGGTTGGTTAGGGTACCTACCACGTCGGTGGACCTGTGGAGCGGAGGCAGCTTGCAGATGTCGATACCGATCTTTTCGCAGATTTCCTTCGACCACACTCCTTGCCCCGCAGTTTCGTACAGCAGGGTGTAAGAGGCGTTGGAGTGGTCGATGGCGAAGTTCCCGCTGAGCATGAAGGCCATTAACGTGTTTACATGACCGAAATAACGGGTCTTTTCATAGATGTCCGGCAAGTTGCGCTTGATCCACAACATAGATGTACCGGACATAGCCCCCGCCATGGCACTGTTGGCCGTGAGTTCAAAGAGGCGTTGGGCGCCGATGGCCTGCCGGAACATCTCTGCCTCCTGGGTGCTGCGGCGGTCAGAGTAAATGATGGGATCCACCAGGACTTTGCCGTCCTGGTCAAAGGCGGCCAGGCCAGGGCACAGGCTGGAGATTCCAATGGCTTTGATTCTCCGGGGATCTACTTTGTGCTTGCTGACCAAAGACCCCACGCAGCCGGTGAATGCGTTCCACATATCGGCGGTATCAATCTGGATGGACACCTGATCCGGGTTGATGAGATGGTAGGAAGCGCTCTCTTGGGCCACAAACGTGGCGTTTTGGTTAATGACCGTGACTTTAATGCTTGAGGTACCGATGTCTGCACCTAGGAGATAAATCTCTTCCATGTGATCCCTCCTTGGTTTTTGAGGTGGCGAGAAACCTTAGAATTGGTCGTAGTTCTTGTCGTTCTCCAACTGAGCCAACAACTGCTTAGTTTCCTTTACGCTGTAGTTCTCGTGAATAATATAGCGCAGGGCCACGACCAGAGCGGTGACGTCCTCGTAGTCCCAAACAAAGCGGCCCATCGTAACACCGCCCACGCCACAGTCCATAGCCTCGCGCGTCATCTGCAGGTAGTCGTCCAGCGTTTTGCAGGCGTCGCCGCCCTGAATCACGATGCGGAACTGGCTGGGTACGCAGGCAACAACCTTGGCCATGGAATCGGGATCGCCGGTATAGGTTGTCTTCACGATATCCATGCCCATCTCACAGGCGCTGCGGCAACAGTAAGCGATGTTCTCCCAGGCGGTACGCTTCTCAACCGGAACACTCTCGCCCTTGGGGTAAACGTGACCGATCAGGGGCATGCCTTTGATGGCACATTCGTCCGCGATCCGGCCGATGGCGGTAAACTGCTCGTCCTGATAATCTCCCAAGGTTATGCAGCCCATAGAGACGGCGTCAGCGCCCATGCGAATGGCCTCATCCACCGTGCCAAAGATGGTGTCTTTAGTGGGGGCAACGGGGGAATAGTTGGAGATTTTCATCAGGAGGGAGGTCTTGCCGGCATGCTGCCACATACAGTCCTCGGCAATGCCCTTGGTCATGGTCATGGCGTCGGGTCGGCCAATGATGATCTTGTCGATGGTGTCCTGAATGTGATGCAGGCCGGTCATGGGGGCGATGCCGCGAGAGATGGCGTGGTCCACGGTGATCGCCATCATCTTGTTGCTCTTGGGGTTGACCAGTCGGCTCATACGTACAGCTTTCCCTAACATAGCCATAATAAAATTTCCTCCTTAAAATTAAGCGAATATGGTGAATGAAATAGACGCGGAGTTGAACTTCAGGGCTCGATAACCACTTTCAGGCCAGCGCCGCTGACACACACATCATAGGCATTCTGGAAGTCGTCGATCTTGAATTTGTGGGTGACAATCATGTCGGCATTAATCTTGCCGCTTTTAATCATCTCGGCGGCATCCAGGTAGTCCTCCATCTTGTAAGCGGTGCTGCCGTTGACGTTGATCTCGCCGTAGTGAATGGTGTTGACCTCCACCGTGGACTCACCGGTGCCGGCAAAGCCGGCGAACAGGTTGACTGTGCCGCCCCGCTTGCACAGCTTCAGAGTGGAGTTCACCAGGGCTGGCACTCCGATCGCCATAACAATTACGTCCATGCCCTGACCGTCCGTCTCGCGGTTAACAATGGCGGCCAAATCCTCCTTGGTTGGGTCCACCACCAGATCGGCACCCAGCTGTTGGGCCACCTCGCGGCGGGACTCGTTGGGCTCGCTGACAATTACTTTCCGGGCACCGGCAATCTTTGAAAGCTGCAGGTGAAACAGGCCGATGGGGCCAGCACCTACAATGAGCACGTCGTTGTTGAAGCCGGTGCCGGCGTTCTTCAAGCCACGGATGCAGCAGGCCAGGGGTTCAATCAGCGCACCGGCTTCATAAGACACATGGTCGGGCAGCTTACCGATATTGCCATTCTCAATACAGATGGCAGGGATACGGATATACT
>JAYFPV010000120.1:0-2594 GCA_034927465.1 Lawsonibacter sp. | reverse complement strand
CCAGACCAGCCCGCAGCAATCACCCGTCCCTTGTCTGCGGCCACCATGCGCAGTCCGGAGACCCCAAACTCCCGGACGATGACCACCAACAGCGCCCACCCCGGCATCTGCCCGATCTCCACAAACCACAGCATCGCGGCGGTGACCAGGCATTTGTCCGCCAGAGGATCCATAAATTTCCCAAAATCGGTGGTTTGATTGTAGTGTCTGGCAATGTATCCGTCCAGCGTATCGGTCAGACTGGCCACCGCAAAGATGGCCAACGCCCAGTAGTTGGCCCACGGCACCCCCAGATAGAGTACCAGAAGAAAAACCGGAATCATCGCCACACGCAGAAGGGTCAGCTTGTTCGCGGTATTCATTTTAACATGCACCTCGGTTTCATTCTTCAATCTCTCCAATTAGATCCCCATCCGCAACTCCGGTCATACGCACACGGACAAATTCCCCGGCGGACACCAATCCCGCAGCAGAAAATAAAACCCGACCGTCAATGTCCACCGAGTCGGCGTAGGTCCGACCCACATAACAGCCCTCTTCGGGGGAGAACCCTTCGCACAGCACCTCCATAACGGTGCCCAGCCGCGCCTCATTGTACGCATCCATCACTCTGGATTGCAAATCGATTACCAGCTCCACCCGATGCCGCGCTACCTCGGGATCCACCTGATCATCCATTACGGCAGCCAGAGTTCCCTCCTCGGGAGAATACTGAAATACTCCGGCTCGCTGAAGCTTCTGCTCTTTGAGAAATGAACAAAGCTCCTCAAACTCCGCCTCCCCCTCTCCGGGCAAACCGCAGATGAGAGAGGTACGCAGCACCACTTCAGGCATGGCAGAACGCAGTTTGGCAAACAAAGTCTCGATCTCCGCCTTGGTACTGTGCCGGCGCATGGCGTTTAAAATCCTATCGTTGCAGTGCTGAATTGGAATATCCAGGTAATGAACAATCTTGGGCTGTGAGGCGATGGTCTCAATCAGCTCATCCGTGATAGCTTCCGGATACAAATAGTGCAGCCGAATCCAATGGAAATCAAGCTTACATAATTCATTTAACAGTGTAGCCAAAGTAGTCCCATCTTTGAAATCCATACCGTACCGGGTGATGTCCTGGGCAATGACAATAAGTTCCTTTACCCCCGATTCAGCCAGCGCCTGAGCTTCGGAACGAAGCGACTCCAACGCTCGGCTTCGGTAACGGCCACGAAGCTTTGGAATGATGCAGAACGCGCAGCCGTTGCTGCACCCTTCGGCAATTTTCAGGTAGGCGGTATACTGCGGAGTGGTCACCAACCGTTCTCCGTCCTCATATGTACGGTGAACACTTCCAAAGTGTTCCGCTCTCTCGCCAGCCATCAGCTCCTCAACCGCAGACACCACATCAGTGTAGCTTCCGGTTCCAAGCATACCATCCACCTCTGGAAGTTCCTGGCGAATATCGTCTGGATAGCGCTGCGTCAGACACCCGGTCACCAATAATTTTTTCAGCTTTCCCTCTTCCTTCATCTGTGCCAGCTGCAGAATGTGATCAATGGCCTCGCTCTTGGCCGATTCAATAAAGCCGCAGGTGTTAAGCACCGCCACGTCGGCCCCTTCCGGTTCCCCCGTGACAAGGTATCCAGCCTTACAGCAAAGAGCCATCATCTGCTCGGTGTTCACCAAATTCTTGGCACACCCCAGCGAGAGAAAGGCAATTTTATAGGGCATTGTTTCATCGCTCCTGTCAGGTAAAATTACTTGTCAGCGTCATTCTCCCAGTCAAAAGCCAGACTTGCCACATGGTTTTCGACCTGTGGGGGGGAGATTGGGCTTCCCAGCCGACAGGCGTTCACTCATTTTCCCCCGTCTCGGCGCCGTAGCGACGCAAGGCGTCGCTAATATCAGACCAAGAATAGCCTCTTCTTGCCAAGGCAGCAGATACTTTCTGCAGTTCCTTCCGGTCAAGAGACTTCTTATCCAGTTTTTTGGCTATCAACAAATCAATGGTTTCGGCTGGATCCTGAGCCTGTGACAAGGCCTCATCCCACAGCTCTCTCGGCAGCCCGCGGTGATACAGCTCATCCCGCAGTTTCTTTTCTCCAAATCCTTTGGCGGAATAATGGCGCACCACCCGGGCGGCATATGCGGGATCGTCCAAGTATCCCAACTCCTCCATGCGATCGCAGATCGCCGTTCCGTCCTCAGAACGTGCGCCCCACTCCCGGAGTTTTCGTTCCAGTTCCATTCTGGATTGGGGCTTTCTGGCCAGCAGATCAAGGGCTTTCTCTTTCCAACTGCTTCGCTTTGCCGAGGCAAGCAAAGAGTTGGCCTCCTCCGGAGACAGTTCTTTTCCGGTATAAAGAGCAAACTCAATCACCTCGCCTTCCCCAAGACGCAGAATGGAACCATCCTCCATCACCGCCAGCCAGCGCCCTTCCATCCGCTTAGATGGCTTTAGCTCCTGAACAACCACCTCACGGTTCCTCGGCGGCGTCCACGCCGTCCTCAAAGTCGTCCGCAGACACATCCACCGCCCGGCCAGCCGCTTTTGCGGCTGTCTGTGACTGCTTGCTCATCAGTTTGTATGCGTTGGCCCGGACCTCGGCCTCCACCTG
>JAYFPV010000123.1:0-5408 GCA_034927465.1 Lawsonibacter sp. | reverse complement strand
TGAGCTGCTGTGCGCCGAGGGGTATATTGAGCACAAGTAATGCAAGCTCACTTTGATTTGAAAGGGTGTTTTTATGAGAACTCCAGTTTTTACCGGTTCCTGTCCCGCTCTGGCCACCCCCTTTGACCAGAACGGCAACATTAATTATGATGCGTTCGGAAATCTGATTGACGCTCAGATCGCCGCTGGGGTCGATGCCGTGTGTGTCTGTGGACCCACCGGGGAGTCCGCTACCATGTCCATCCGGGAACACATTGCCGCAGTGGAATTTTGTGTCAAGCGAGTCAATCACCGGGTCAAGGTCATTGCCGGCGCTGGCAGTAACGATACCTCCGCCGCCGTCTACCTGTCCCAGCACGCCCAGGACTCCGGGGCCGACGCGCTGCTCCATGTCACTCCCTATTATAATAAGGCCAGCCAGACCGGACTGATTAAGCATTACGAGTATATCGCCGATCGAACCGAGCTTCCCATCATCATGTACAACGTGCCCAGCCGCACCGGCGTGTCCTTCTCCGCAGAGACATATAAGGCTCTGTCTGAAAATCCAAAGATCAACGGCGTGAAGGAGGCCAGCGGCAACTTCTCCCTTCTGGCTCACACCCGGTATCTGTGCCCCGATGATTTTTATATCTGGTCGGGCAACGACGATCAGGTGGTGCCTATGATGGCCTTGGGCGCCAAGGGCGTAATCTCGGTGGCCTCCAACATCATCCCGGAGGTTATGGTGGAGATGAGCCACCTGTGCCTGGAGAATAATTTTGAGGCCGCGTCCAAGCTCCAGATCCAATATATGGATCTGATTGACGCTCTGTTCTGTGAAGTCAACCCGATCCCAGTCAAGACGGCCATGAATCTGATGGGCATGGAGGCCGGGCCCCTCCGTCTGCCCCTGTGCGAGATGTCGGACCACAATTTGGCCATCCTGCGTGCCTCAATGGAACGCATGGGCCTGCTTAAATAAGGAGCTTTCATCCATGCTGAAGATAATCATTTCCGGCTGCAACGGCCACATGGGCCGCGTGGTGGAATCTCTGTGCGCGGCTGACCCTCAGGTAGCGGTGATCGCCGGCTTTGACGTGCTGGGTTCCACCGACCGGGCGTTCCCGGTACACTCCTCCCCTACTCAATTTAAAGGCAAGGCGGATGCCGTCATTGACTTTTCTTCTCCAGCCGCACTGGACAGTCTGCTCTCCTTTGCCAGGGCCACTAAAATTCCGTTGATCCTTGCAACCACCGGTTATACCCCGGAGCAGGTGGCTCAGGTTGGCGCGGCCGCGCTTGAGGTCCCAATTTTCCGGTCTGCAAATATGTCCCTTGGGATCAATGTCCTGCTGGAATTAGTCAAAAAGGCCTCCTCCATTTTGGGAAACAGTTATGACATCGAAATTGTAGAGCGTCACCACAGCCGCAAAGTGGATGCTCCCTCTGGCACCGCGCTAATGATTGCCGACGCGGCATCTTCTGCCTGCGGCCACGAAACCGAGTATGTCTTCGAGCGGCACAACGTCCGCCATCCCCGTGAAAAGAAGGAGATTGGGATCTCCGCCGTCCGGGGCGGCACGATCGTGGGTGAACATGAAATCATTTTTGCCGGCCATGATGAGATCATGGAGATCAAACACACCGCCCTTTCCCGGGAAATCTTTGCCCAAGGGGCCGTGGAAGCAGCCAAGTTTATGGCAATGGTCAAGGAGCCAGGGCTGTATGACATGAGCCATTTGGTCAAATAAGTGTCACTGCTGTCTCTCTGCTCCAGCCAAACAAGCAAAAAATGTTAGAACTGCCCCCTTCAACCTGGGGGCAGTTCTTCTGTTCATATCCCTTCCGCTGTGTTATACTAGAGACAGAAGTCCGATTCAACCAAAGAGGAGTCGATTGATGATGCCAGACCCATGGACCCGCACCCGTCTTTTAATTGGAGACCAGCCTTTGGACCGCTTGGCCGCTGCTAAGGTCGCCGTCTTTGGCGTGGGAGGCGTGGGTGGTTTTTGCGTGGAGGCGCTTGCCAGAGCAGGTGTAGGCACTTTACACCTTTACGATGACGACACGGTATCAGAAAGCAATCTAAACCGTCAAATTGTCGCCCTCCACTCCACCTTGGAGCAGCCCAAAGCAGAGGTCATGGCCCAACGAGTGCAGGACATTAACCCAAATTGCGATGTCAAAGCCATTCGGATGTTTTATCTGCCGGAAAATGCGAATCAGGTGGATTTGAGCCAATATGACTATGTGGTGGATGCCATTGACACCGTGGCCGCCAAGTTAGAACTCGTGTCAAGGTGTAATGCTTTACAGATTCAAGTGATCAGTGCCATGGGCTCCGGAAACAAATTGGACCCAACTTCCTTTGTTGTAACCGACATCAGCAAAACATCAGGCTGCCCTCTGGCCCGGGTAATGCGCAAGGAACTGAGAAGACGCGGCATCACCCATTTGAAGGTAGTCTATTCTAAGGAGGAACCGCGCTCACCCGACCAGATGGCCAAGATGGAGGTTCCAACCGGGCAGTGCACACGCCCCCGCACCACCTCCCGCCGGGCCACGCCAGGCTCCATTTCCTTTGTCCCTGCCGCCGCCGGACTGGTGATGGCTTCCGCCGTCATCCGGGATCTGGGCAAATTCTGCTTGGGCTCGGCGCTTTTCATGGAACAGAAAAGACAGCCTGCACACAACAAAATGGTGCAGGCTGTCTTTTGTTTGATTCAAGCCAATTGTACGCGGTGATAGACCTTCTTGCCCTTCTTTATCATCAATCCATCGCCCGACAGGTCGGAAGCAGTGTAGCTGGCGGTGGCGGCTTCCACCTTCTCGCCGTTAACCTCCACGCCGCCTTGTTCCACCAGGCGGCGTGCCTCCTTTTTCGAGGGGGCAAGCTTACATGTTACCATCAGATCCAACACGCCAATGGCCCCGTTGGCCAGGTCGGCATCCGTCAAAACGGTAGTGGGTACATTGCTCATGTCTCCGCCCCCCACGAAGAGGGCTTTGGCCGCCGCCTGTGCCTTCTCCGCCTCCTCCGTGCCATGGACCAGAGCGGTCAGTTCATACGCCAGAAGCTCCTTGGCGGTATTCAACTGGCTACCGTCCCAACCGTCCATCTCTTCAATCTGCTCGATGGGTAGGAAGGTCAGCATCCGCAGGCATTTGAGCACATCGGTATCGCCCACGTTGCGCCAGTACTGGTAAAATTCATAGGGCGAGGTCTTGTTGGGATCCAGCCAGACGGCGCCTTTGGCGGTCTTGCCCATCTTCTTCCCTTCGGAATTGAGCAGCAGGGTAATGGTCATCGCGTGGGCGTCTTTCCCCAGCTTTTTTCGAATCAGCTCGGTGCCCGCCAGCATGTTGGACCACTGGTCGTCGCCTCCAAACTGCATGTTGCAGCCATACTTCTGGAATAGGACATAGAAGTCGTAAGCCTGCATAATCCTGTAGTTAAATTCGAAGAAGGTTAGCCCCTTCTCCATGCGCTGCTTATAGCACTCGGCCCGCAGCATGTTGTTGACCGAGAAGCAGACGCCCACCTCCCGCATCAGTTCAACATAGTTCAGCTTCAGCAGCCAGTCGGCGTTGTTTACCATGATGGCCTTGTCCGGGCCAAACTCAATAAACCGCTCCATTTGTTTCTTAAAGCAGGCGCAGTTATTGGCAATGGTTTCCGTCGTCATAACCTGACGCAGGTCAGAGCGACCGGATGGATCTCCTACCATGCCGGTTCCGCCGCCAATCAGCGCAATGGGCTTGTTGCCCGCCATTTGAAGCCGTTTCATCAGACAAAGCGCCATGAAATGACCCACATGGAGAGAATCAGCGGTGGGGTCAAAGCCGATATAAAAGACGGCCTTGCCCTCGTTAATCATTTTGGAAATTTCTTCCTCATTGGTTACCTGAGCGATCAGGCCACGGGCCTTTAGTTCCTCATAACAAGTCATTGATCTTACTCCTTTATCGTTACACCTGAATGGTTGTATCTGCACGTTCCAGTTTCTTGCTTTTCTCCTGCCTTGCACACAATACATTATACCCGACTACACCGCCGATTACGATGACGCCTCCTATTACAGCAAACATTCCCATCTGTTCCCCATAAAAAACAGCCACCAAAATGGGGTTACGCACCGGTTCAATCCCGGACACCAGACTTGCGGTAATCGGCGGAGTGGTTTTCAAGCCGATGCACAAGCACACATAGGCCAAACCCACCTGAAATGCGCCCAAAACCAACAAGCTTGCAATGGCAGAGGGGGGAAATTGCGTCTCCCGAATCAGGAAGGGCAGGCCGGTGCAGGCTGAGATCACATCCCCGAAAAACACCGAGGAGATGGCATCGCCGCCCGGCGTATCATTCATCAGAAAAACCCCGGCATAGGCGATTCCAGAGATGAGTGCCAGAAAATTGCCCAGCCCACCTCCCATCGTCAGGCTATCCAGGAAAAAGGACAAGATGCCCCCGAACACGACCACACAAGCGGACAGATCCAGCCTGCTTGGCTTCCGCCGAAAAAAGATCAGGGAAAACAGCAGCACAAAGATGGGAACGGTAAATTGAAGGACAATGGCATTTGCCGCAGTCGTCAGCTTATTTGCCACAGCAAACAGCGCGTTGGTTCCAAACACCGAAACAGCGCCCAGCAGAACCCAGCGGTTGAACCGGAGGGGCTGCTTGGTCAGAATCAGGTAGACACCGATGACCACCAAAGCCACGGCGGTGCGCCCGCCGTTGATCGCCATACCCCCCCATGGAATCAGCTTGATGCATAACCCTCCGATGCTGTACAGTACCGCAGAGGCTGCCACAAATAAGGTTCCATTTTGACTTTTGGTCACACAATCCTCCCCCGTTCTGTTCTTCCGGTTTGAAGGCACAAATTAGGCGTTTCCCCTTTTGTTCAAAAATGCCCTCTGTCCGATGTTGTTCGGACAGAGGGCATAAAATGCGGTACCACCTCTGGTTCGCCCGCGTTCTCACAAAAGGGGCCTCATGGAGTTCATGACTCCGGCGCAGTAACGGGCGCATCCCGGCCTGTCCCCTACTGCGCGGTGAGCGGTTCGGGCGGCTGCTCCAAGGGGTATTCGCGAACAAACCCTCTCCCCCGTCTCACCAAACCGGGGGCTCTCTGGGCAGGGATGAGTTTCGCTACTGATCCTTTTCTTCACAGTACGCCAACTTTAGCACAGTTTTTTCCCTTTGTCAACTCCTGACGGCCAAGAAACGTGCACAGTTTCCCGCATCTTCTAGTGTAAAACCCAGTTTGTACGTTCCTCAATCAGATCCGTGCCACGCCGGACCTGCGTGCCGCCTCGGCCACGGCGGCAGCTACGGTTGGGCCGACGCGGGAATCAAAGGCCTTGGGGATGATGTACTCCTCGGACAGCTCTTCCTCCGAGATCAGGCTGGCCAGCGCTTC
>JAYFPV010000436.1:0-3000 GCA_034927465.1 Lawsonibacter sp. | reverse complement strand
TGATAATCAAGCCTGACCGGGTCAATACGGTGATTCGCTATGGCATAATTGGTTCTACGTTTGCAGGAGCAGGCTCCCGTGCCGCTCAAACCGCAGTACTCACTCAAAAAAGCTGCCATTTTCCCACGGATGCGGGACAGTCTCTTCCGATATGCGTCCGGAGTAATCTCTAAAACATTCGCCGCTATCCGGCTGCCCAGACGGAACATTGTCCCGAAAATATAGATACAGCGGCTTTCCGCATCCAGACACTGGAGCATGACATTGCTACAGGACAGCTTGAGTTCCTTCTCCAGCAGTGCCTGTTCCACGCCGCCGCTCAAATCCGGCACATCCTTTTCCCTGCCGGAGAGGATATCTTCCTCATATCTTTCAAAGCTCAGCGGACATTTTGGAAAGAGCCCTTTCCGATAACTGCGCAGGTGATTGACCGCAATCCGAAATACCCATGTAGTCAGACTGCTCTCCTGACGAAATGCCGACAAGCGGGTTATTACTTTAATCAATATTTTCTGAGTTGCGTCCTCCGCATCCGGCCTCATACCCAGCATGCGCAGTGACAAATTGAAAATCATATCCTCGATACTGCACAGAATTGTTTGAAGCGCTTCGCGGTTGCTGGAAACCGCTTCGTCAATAATTTGCTTTTCATTCTCCAACTGACACATTTTCAGCACCTCCATTCAGTTAGAGATCAAAAGCGGAGGTGTGTGACAAACTCAATGGAATTTATTTTATCTCCGCTTGCTGATAATATCCTGTAATAGAGGTCATCTGTTTCCACCAAGGTTTTCAATGATCTCGTTATAGCGCAGGGTTGCCAACGCGCTTGGTTTCCCCTTTTTACAGAAAGAAAGCCCTGCCAGTTTTGGGACAACGCGCTCCACCACAATCTGTTCGTCAACCGTTTTGGACTTCAGCGTTTCCAGTGCTTCCAAAAACCGTCTGTCTTTCTTTGCCCGGTTATAAAACGACAAAACATAAACGTAAACAAAAAGGTTGTAGTTACGGAAAGGATATTCGACCTGCATAAACAATGTGCCGATCCCATAGTGGCACGGGCCGAGCGGTTTTCGGATTATCCAATGTTCCAGCAAAAAGTCCACAGCCTTATCAAGCGCCGGTTCGTTGTTGCGGTAACTGGTAAAGCGGAATGCATTCAAGGCGGTAAGTGTTGGAAAGGGATTTGAAAACTCAGTTTCCGGGCCATGACCAAAGCTGAACTTATTACAACGCCAACCGCCGTCGGTATACTGAATATTTAAAAGGTTCTCGAAGGTTTTCTGTAGCCTGACATCGGAAGCATATCCCATACTGCACAATACCTCGGCAGCGCGGGCGGTATGGCATGGGTAAACAGAACCTTGCGGGTACAGCTTAAAACTTCCGTCTTCTTTCCATGCAGTAAATATCAAGTCGGTGCACTCTTTAAGTAAATGCTCAAAAGGTTCCATACCTAATTCCAGCAGATATTGTACGCAGTCCAAAGTGGAGAAAGGAGATCCTTTTATCAAGCGGTTGTCAGGTGTTGTCCAGTAATCGGCACCATTATCATACCTGTGTGACAATATCGCTTCAACATCCGATGAATATTGCGTATATACGGCCATTGTTTTACGCCTCATTTCGTATTGTACATTTATGTTTTGGATTATTTTAACACAGACGAGTTAAAAGAAGCAATTCAAATATAGCTTTTAGTAGAAGCTTTATGGAATGAGCCGGTCATTGTTAATTCAACAAATGACTGGAGCATTGTCGGAATGTAAGGAAAGAGCAGACCGGATCGTTTCATAACAACGGCTCGGCCTGCTTTTATTAAAACATTATTCCAGAAGCTGTTTCAATGCGATTAAAATGTCCTTAGCCTGCGCGTATCACTTAATCCAACTTCATTCGGTCGTCTCGTTTAAAATGCTTGCGTGAAGGGTTCCCTTCGACCCTCCAGATCTGCTTCCTCTTGAGGTCGTATACGACGGACCAAACCGTATCGGCGTTTTGTTTACGGTCATATTGACACATGAACCCGTATTTTCCCGACAGAACATCCTCCGCAAACGCCACGGAATAGCCATTCTTGTTGTTTTTAAGCGCGTTCCGTGCGGTTTGATAGCGCTCGTCCGAGCGCCAGTCATCGATTTCAGGGTTGCGGTACGGCCGCATCTTTTCAGAATTAAAATTGTTGGCAGTCGCGACGAACAACTCTCCGGCACGGGGGCGGATGATCTCCATCTCTCTGGGGTTGCATTCCACCACGGCAATTTTGTCGTCTCTGTCCGCGATGGTTAGTGTTTGCGACGACGCGATGGGAAGCTTGCGCAGTGCCTCTACCGCTTCGACGGTGGTTTTGCATTTCTCCAAAAGACAGCGCAGCAGCATTCCGGCGTTGAGGCCCGGCTTCCGCAGATGCGGATAGACAAAGGTCAGCCCAACCGCCAGCCCGTGCTGATTGACGCCGTCTTCCATCTCCACAAAGGCGGTTGTGTTTCCGTTGAACCCATAACCTCCCTCAAGACGATATAGGCAGTTCATGTAGAGCTTTTCCAGGCTCACAAGGAAATCACTGTTTCGCGCAAAAACGATCTCATTCTCCGTGCTGAAGGCAAAGCAGGTGCATTTGTGATCAGGCTCGAAGCAGTACATGCCGAAAAGCAGCGCTTGGAGGGTTTCCACAGGCACCTCGTTTCCGTCCGCGATACCTCGGATTTCCTCCAGAATCTCTGGAAAATACCTTTGGTATTCTTTCACGCATTCTCCGGCAAAGGCGTATTTTTCCTCCGTGAGCGCGAAGGTTGGGCAGTGGTCGAGTTTTTTCCCGTTTTTAAGCAGCAAGCGGCCCCATTTGTATCCAGCCTCGTAGTGTGTTCCGGTAAATCTTCCATGATACATTTTTTAACTCTCCGTTCGTTGAATTGAGAGTTGACGTCATCTCTTGAATCAAGCGTAATCGAATAAAAATTTTATGTCCAGCACTATAGTAATCTTCAGGTCAAGGGACAG
>JAYFPV010000064.1:0-13663 GCA_034927465.1 Lawsonibacter sp. | reverse complement strand
AAAGAAAGAAGCCCTGCAAAATAACTCCAACCAGATCCTCTTAATCTTCCGATTCGCAATACCCGGTGTTGTATATGCATCGCTGGGCTGCATAATTTTGATATAACAAAAGTGCCCGTTAAGGCGTTTGGTTATCCGTTATAATGATTCGTGCACACCACTTGGGGCTATAGAAATTGATTGTATCATTTGTTATTTGGTAATTAGATGATTTCTCTTTGCAAACGCTCGCCGAGTCGGCTCAGTATTTCATTGGAGATTGTCCCATCCTGCGCTGCAAGATCGCAGGCGGTAATTCTTTCATCTCCGGACCGCCCAATGATGACAGTGACATCTCCAGCTTTCACATTCGGAATATCGGAGACATCCACCAACATTTGATCCATACAGATGCGGCCGACAATGGGAACTTTACAGCCATGAATCAAAATACTTCCTATCCCGCAGGACAGTGAACGCGGAATGCCATCGCCATATCCGATTGCCACAACCGCTATTCTTGTATCCTGCGGTGCAACAAACTGTAGACCGTAACCGGCTGCCTCCCCCTGAAACAAATCCTTAACTAAGGCGACCCGCGCTTTTATGGACAAAACCGGCTCCAGCGAAACGCCGCAGCGTTCTGTGTCGGCACGGGTGCTGAGCATTCCATAAAGTGCGATTCCAACCCTTGCATAGTTTTCAGCCAACTCCGGATAGTACAGAAGACCGTCACTACTGACGATATGCTTTTGGGGACATATGCATCCACGCTGACGAAGCTTGTCGATCACGTCGTAAAAGGCTTTTGCCTGGGTATGGGTAAACCCAACGCTTTCATGGGCGGTTTCATCGGCCACACACAGATGGGTGTAAATTCCCTCAACTTTCAGGTTCCGGCACTCAAAAATACTGCTGATTTCTTCTATCTTTTCGCTACGCTCCCCCAAGCGGCGCATCCCCGTATCTATTTTGACATGCACTGGAATTCTTTTTCCATATCTATCGAGGACTTTCGCGTAGGAGCCATCAAGCACAGTTTGTGTCAGGTGATAGCGGTACAGAAGCGAAAAATCGCTTGGATGGGTATAGCCTAAGACTAAAATAGTTCCTGTGACACCGTTTCTGCGAAGTTCAATCCCTTCCTGAACGGTAGCGACGCAGAAGGCACTTACGCCCAGCCGGTTCAGCTCCCGTGAGATCAAGACCGCACCGTGCCCATAGGCATTCGTCTTGACGGCGGGCATCAGCTCGCATCCATCCGGAAGCAGTGCTCGCAGAGCCTCCACGTTATGGCGCAGAGCGTCCCGGCTCAGCTCAATCCACGCCCTGCTTTGGCAGAATGCGGATTCTGTTTTATCAGGCATCTTCTTTCTCCCTTTCGATGATGCGCGGCGACTGCGGAACCACGGTACAGTTATCAGGGATGTCTAAACTGACGACCGCTCCCGCTCCGATTTTTGTGTTGTCCCCGATTCGGATATCGCCAATGATGATGGCTCCCGCTCCGATCAGGCAGTTATCGCCGATGCGCGGCGCAATATGATTTACTTCTCCGATGGTGACGTTCTGATAGATCCGGCAATTCGTGCCGATACTGGCATAACGGGATATATAAACGCCGTGCAGTCCGTGCGGCAAGGACAGAGGCCCGGCAATGATTGCCCCGTTTCCAATATATCCGCCGTGCTTATGCGCCGAACGGTTGCACAAAAAGGTGAGGATGTCTTTTATGAACTTGCTTTTCGCCTGCTCTCGCCGCCAGAAAAGGGTCCAAAACCAGCACAGATTGTCGCCCTTGGAATCGTCAATGATTCTTTCTCTCAGCATAGTAAAGCTTCTTTCACAATTATGGAATGCTGTTCGTCCCTGATGCCCCTCCACTCAGTCAAAACAAACCCGTCCATGTTATTGCCAGATACCGAATATGGAATGTTAGGGTCTATTTCAAGTTCAATGACAGCTCCCGCTGCGGCATGTAGGTAGGAAATCGCTATTTCTGTGGAACCATTCTGATATTCAAGGTATTTCTTCTCGTGCGGATACTGCTTCAGAAAAACATGATACTCTTCCAGTGATAGACCCAGCTCCGTCATGATGGCGGCGTGAGGTGCTCCGACATATCGGAAATGCCAGGGTTCCTGCGCAATGCCAGTGACAGCTTCCTTCCCTTTCGGGTAGCGTTCAATGAAGCCATACGCCACAGCCTTTTCCCGGAAGAGCTGACAGATACCGGAATAAGGAAAGTCCGGGCGGATAAAATCAATTTTCGGCTTCTTCAGCCCCAGGTCGATTGCAAGTCCTGTCTGATGTTCGCTGTGATCCGGCCTCGCTACAAATTGTTTTGTAAAAGCAGCCCCGTTTTCCCGCAGGGATTGTTCATAAATATTTCTCTGTTCCCGTTTGGAACGCCAACCGCTTACCGCGCTGATCTGCGCCCAGCCGTCAATGTCGCTTATGAGTTTAGAAAGCAAAACGGCGGCCCTGCGTTCCAGTAAGACATCATTGCGGTCTGTACACACCGGAACAAGGGAACGTTCGGCGTTTTCTGCATGATATGGATACTGCCCGTTGACTAAAATTAAGTTGCCTGCATGAACAGACTTTGAAGAAATGGGAAGCGTTTTCATACGCCCATGGCCAATTCGATTACGCGGGAAATAACCTGCTCAAAGGGAATTCCAACGGCTTTCATCATATTGGGATATCGGCTGTGCGAGGTAAATCCAGGAATCGTGTTGACTTCATTGAAAATGACTTTCCCATCGGCGCTCAGACACAGATCCACCCGGGCAAAACCGCGGCATCCCAGTGCCTGATAAATGATTTTGGCGGTTTGTTTGATCTCCTCCGCTTTTTGGGGTGGAATTCGCGCCGGAACGTGAATGGCCGAGGTTTTCAGCGTATACTTTTCCGTGAAGTTGAAGAATCCGTCCGACAGCTCGATTTCATCCACCTCTCCGACCGTCAGTTCATCATTGCCCATCACGGCGCAGCCGACCTCAAACCCTGTGATGGTTTCCTCTAGGATGACTTCCTCATCGTATTCAAAGGCCCGCTTGACGGCAGCGGGAAGATCGTGCCGACCAGCCACCTTGGTAATGCCATATGAAGAACCGGCCCTGACCGGCTTTACAAACAGCGGATAACTGAGGTGTTCGGCTTGGGTAAGCGCGATTCCGGCATCCATATTTTTTTTCAGAACGAAAGAGTTGGGAACCCCCACACCGGCGGCACTTGCCAATTTGTGCGCCCTCTCCTTGTCCATACAAAGCGCCGAGGCCAGAGTTCCGCAGCCGATAAGCGGGATTCCCGCCAACTCAAATAGCCCCTGAACTGTGCCATCCTCGCCGTTCTTTCCATGGAGGACGGGAAATGCGGCGTCAATTTGGAATTTAACCACTTTGTCAGCGTGAAACACCAGCAAAGTATGCGCTCCACGATCCAGCGAAATTGCCGCTGACAGACAATCCGATGGATTGCACCAGGTGTCTTCTGCGATCTTCTCAATGTCCCCGTCAAACCGATACCATTCTCCCTTGGATGAAATTCCGATCAGCACAGGAATATATTTGTCAGTGTCAATATGCTGAATCACCGAGCAGGCGGACTGAAGCGACACACTGTACTCTGGGGAGCAACCGCCAAATAGGATGGCGATATTTAATCTTTTCATTTTGCTGTTTATCCTTTCTTGATAACGTCCGTTTCATCGGAACGCGGATAGCCGATCTCACATTCGTTTCGATAGAGCAGTTTCGAGGAAATGTACATTCTGTTTTTTTCAGAAATCTTTTTTGAATCACAGCAACTTCCTCGAAAACCTTGTTGTTCTTGCGGTAATAAAGGGGTTGTCCATTTACAACTTCATAGAATTTATTCGTATCCCTGTCGGTCAGGAGACGTCCAATCATGTGTTCTTCATCACTTTTGTGATGCGTTTTCTCGGCATAGTAAAATCCTTTCAGTAAAAACTTACGCAAAAAAGTCCCCGCTCTGTACGTCTATCGTATCAAAGCGGGGACAACCAAGTATTTGATTTTCATGCGGAAAACCTGAAAATTAAACTGCGAAAATCATACGATTTTCTGACAATCCAGAGGAAGCGTCACAGTAAAAAGGATACACTCGTCGGCGCTTCCGGCTGAGATGGTTCCACCGTGGAGCTCGACGATCTCCTTCGCAATAGCAAGACCGAGTCCGGCACCGCCGGTAGAGCTTGAGCGGGAGGTGTCCAACCGGAAAAACTGTTCGAAAATTCGATTCACCTTTTCCGAGGGGATCGTTTTCCCTTGATTTTTCACAAATACCGTTACATGGTCGCCGGATTGTTCCATCGAAACGAAAATCGCCGTATCCGGGTAGCTGTAGTTTATGGCGTTGCGGAAAAGGTTGTCGAACACGCGCTCCAGCTTGTCCGGATCGCAGACGATCCGGACGGCTTGAGCAAAATGCAGGTCCCATGACAGGGATTTTTCCGCCAGCACCGGATTGAATTCAAACGTAGTCTGCTCCAGCATCCTGGTCAAGTTTACTGATTCCGGCTCCAGTGTCAGATGGGTGAGATTGAAACGGGTGATATCGAAAAATTCGTTGATAAGGTCTTCCAGCCGTTCCGCCTTGCCTAAAGCAATACCGGTGTACTTGTCCCGCAGTTCTTGTGAAATCTGTGGTTCGTCCCGCAACAAGGTAAGATATCCGATTACGCTGGTCAGCGGCGTTTTCAGATCGTGTGCCAGATAGACAACCAGATCGTTTTTTCGCTGTTCGGCTTCTTTTGCAACCATGGCGCTTCGCAGCGCCTGCTCCCGCACCAGATTCAATTCGTCTTGTGCTTCCTTCATGGCGTCCGATAAAACGATAGGCTGATTGTCAGGTTGTGCCAGTTGCTCGGAGGCTTCAACAACTTCATCCAGATAACGCAGAGGTTTTTGAAAAAAACGGTAGGTGATGATGGTCCAGCCGATGAGGATGACGCCTGTGCCCCAAAACAGGGAAGTTCCCTGCACCAACTTCAGGAACTGATAAAGTGAATCGTAAGGCTGCCAAGTAAAAATAAGACAAATCCGCCATACAAGAACATATAGCAGTAATAGCCCTGCAACAAAGCCGACTAGCATCAAAAAATATTGCAGCGTTATCTGCCGTGATAAATGACTCCGGCGAGCACGGCTTTTCAAAATCTGTTCATCTTGTTTACTCAATGGTATATCCCACCCCCCAAACGGTTTTCACAAACTTCGACTTGCGGCTTGGCTCGTGCATCTTTTCACGGAGCCTCGCAATGTGCGCCATGACGGTGTTGTTGTTTTCGAGATATTTCTCGCCCCATACAGCCTCAAACAGCTCCTCCGACGAAACGACTTTACCGCGACGCTCGCAGAGATACCAGAGGATATTGAATTCAATCGGCGTGAGCGACAGGTCCTTCCCATATAATATACATTTATGGCTATCCTGACAAACATAAAGCCCGGCAAATTCATATTCATGGTTTTCCGGTAAAACTGTATTCTGCGTATTATATCGCGTATACCGTCGGAGTTGGGTCTTCACACGGGCAATCAACTCAAGCGGGTTAAAAGGCTTTGTGATATAATCGTCTGCTCCCAGCGTCAGGCCTTTGATTTTGTCCATGTCTTCCACTTTTGCGGTCAGCATGATGATGGGGAATAGATGCTTTTCACGGATTTTCTGGCAGAGGGCAAAGCCGCTCATGTCCGGGAGCATGACATCCAAGATGGCAAGGCTCAGCGTTTCGTGTTCCACACAGTCCAGTGCGTCCTCAGCATTATAAAATTTAAGTACTACATAATTTTCGCTTTTAAGATAGACTTCGACAAGATCGGCTATTTCGCGCTCGTCGTCAACGATTAATATTTTATCATCCATTGTTTTCTCCTACATTCCTATCAAAACGGCGGCTCTTCCGTCTATCTGCCGGCTTTTTGGCATCTTTTGGAATCAGCCAAACACTTGCCATTTTCACTGCACCGGGGATACGGCCTTTGGAGCAGTAATAGTTGATCATGCGGGCGCTGATACCCCACTGTTCACTTGCTTCTTTCAACGCAATATAGTCCATAACACACCTCAAACAGTTTATATCAATAATTATATTTCGGAAACTCGAATAAATCAAGTTTAATAATGGTAGCCTCCTCGGTGTTTATGAGCAATATCTAAACCATAAAATTACTCGTGCAGAGTTCCTAAGACGATACCAGCCGAGATATTTTGTCTTTGAAAATGTGCTGGGACTACTTTCAGCTAAGGATGAAGATGATACGCTGCATTTTGATAATAGCGTTCACCTCTATATCATCATTTAATTGATAGTCTTTACTATCTTCCAAATAATTCAACCAACAATTGTCGTTCTGCTCTATGAACTGCATGTCCTCTTTGGATTGGCTCCTACTACTGTTAATGATGTGTTGCTGAGAGCAGTTAAATTAAGGATCTCTTTGTGATTGGTCATAATCCGACCTCCTGTAATGGATTCGCATCTTGTGATGCTGAAATTCATTATACAAAGGCCGAAAGTCCGTGCACTACGAGCGCGGAAGCCATGCACCATCTCGCCGGTCTGCGTGCACCATCTCAGCGGTCCATTTGCACCGTTTCAGGCGGCGTATACAATTATCCTATTTGATGGGGGTAGCACACATGATCCCTGCAAGGCCCCGATTCCATATTTTCATATTCATATCACCTTTCTGTGTGGCCCAGGCCAGAGCAAGTGAGGCCGTGGCTAACCTACTTGAAAACCGCAAAAATGGGGCTAAAACCCCCGAAAGCCTTGCAATCACAAGGTTTCCGGGGGTCCTTCTGTGGTGCGAGTGTTCTTACGGCATTAACTCATAAAATCCAGTAATATCAAGGGCTCACAGGCAGTTAAGAAGCAGTATTTACGTTAATAATCGAGGAAATCGACAGTATTTAAAGGCATTTCGCGAGAACGGAACGCCTTTTATAATCGTCAGTTTTCCATCATCCCGTACCATATCGCTTTAAGCTCTCTATAAGCACTTTTTTGCTATACGAATATAATCCTTTGCATATTGAGGCATGTAAGCGCCCTTACGGTAAACTGCCAGCAATTCAACTTCTGTTCGGAAATTTCCGACAGAGAATAAAACCGGGTCAGTTTCTAAGGAAATATGCTTCATATGATTTTCAGACACGAAACATACGCCAAACCCTGAGGCTGCCAGACGAACGGCACCTTCCGTACTATGAGTTCGAAGAATGGCCTGTGGCACGATCTTGTTCTCATTGAATATCTGAGTGGCACTCTGTTCTGTTCGTTGCTCGGGATAATGTAAAATGAAGTGATCATTTTTGAATTTTTTAATGTCAATCCAAGGATATTTATTTCCTTCTATTATTTTCCCGCAATGAGCCAAAGGGTGATCCTTACTGACCACTAATACAATCTCTTCTTTGCCCAGTATCTCGCAAGCAAAATCCGTGTGATTGACGGGGCCGTTAAAAATGGCAATATCTACTTTCCCATTCAACAGTAATTGCTCAAGATCGTTTGAACTTGCCTCAAACATGTTAACCTTTATATCTGGATAAGCCGTTTTAAATTCAGGAAGAATTGCGGGGGCCATATAGGAACAGCGCGTTTGCGGGAAAGCAATATTCAGGCGACCGTCCCGTAAGGCAGAGATATCATTCATTTCATCAGCAAGATCTTTTTTTAACAGAAGAATGCGTTTTGCATACTCCACGTAACGCTCACCGGCGTAAGTCAAAACGAATTTGTTTCCCAATCGATTAAACAATTTAATCCCCATGATGTTTTCTAAATTATGCAGGAATTTGCTCAAAGAAGGTTGTGAAATATAAAGTTCCTGCGATGCTTTGGTGAGATTCTGATTACGGGCAATACATAGGATATACTGGAGTTCTTTAAAATCCAAAACATCATCTCCACAACTATAACTTGAATGCATGAATTTTATAGCTTTTATATATTAGACATATAACTTTCTGCATTATACAATAAATAAGAAAAGGAATCAAATGTGGTTATGAAAGAATGAACATTTAATTTTATGACTTTAAAAAAGATCATGCGGGAACAGGACACTCCTGTAAGCGAATCCATACCATTTTGTATGCTTCTTGCAATTGTTGGCGGTTTTTTGGACGCTTACACATTTGTGGGAAGAGGCGGAGTTTTTTGCAATGCACAAACAGGAAATATTGTGCTATTGGGGGTTTATATATCTACAGGAAGATGGCAGTCGGCGCTAAACCGCATCCCCCCTATCATAGCCTTTATAGTGGGAGTATTTTTAGCCGAAGCGATAAAAAGGAACAAATCACCTATTCATTGTCTGGACTGGAAAAGAATCATCTTGATTCTTGAAACGATTATTCTTTTTATTATTGGTTTCATTCCTTCATCTGCTCCAGACATTATTGTAACTGCTACAGTTTCATTGGTTGCATCCATACAAGTTTCCTCTTTTCGTAAGCTGGTAGATTCTCAATTTAACACCACGATGTCGACAGGTAATTTGCGTTCAGCTTCCCAAGCTTTATATCTTGCGATTACCCGAAAAGATGCTGCAGCTGCCATTCGTTCCATCCGGTATTTTATAATCATTCTTTCATTTTTTTCCGGCGCTTTGACAGGTGGAATCATTACCTCACTTTTCGGCATTAGGGCAATATGGAGTATGATCGTGCTATTAATCTTTGCCGTTGTTTTGATGGACATTAAGGAGCATGAAGAATAATCTACATAATTTATACTTATGTTTATTAATCCCTTCATATCAGCTGACGAATGAAACGGTAACGGGTTGAATGCGAGTGTTCTTATAGGATCTGCTGCCTGCAAACCCGCATAAATACAGGCAAAATGAAAGGCCGGCGATTTGAAATCGCCGGCCTTTTGGTGGTGCGGCTGACGGGAGTTGAACCATAGTTCCAACTTTCCATAGCATTTTTATTGCGATTTTTGCCTTATATGATTAGATTGAACAACTTTTACATCGCATGAATTTCATCTGTTTTATGCGGTTCCACCAGCTCAATGCCCAAATAACCAACCATCCTTGGCTCTTTTCGCAGAGTTCCCCTCGGCTTTCAACTGATGCATGTAAGACAAGATAAATTTAGATCAGTATCTTTTTGCTTTTGAATAATATGCTGCTTTAATGTACTTATAAGATTTATTCGCTCTCCGATCCATGCTCATCACTCGAAAACTAGCATTCATTCTCACAATATCGCGAGAGAGGTCGATCACGTTGCTATTTCTTGTGGGAATGCCCCCGCCCCCTCCAATGACTCACGGCGTCATTTAGGTCGTACAATGTCGCGAAATTATAACTTTCGGGAATCGGAGGCTATCTGTATCTAGTAAATTGCATATGAGCGAAAAGGATAAGCTTTACAAGAAAACAAGAATGAAGGCGGAAATGTAAGCAGTAATTCACACATGACGAAACAGGCCTGCCGCTCTAGCGAGTGGCAGGCCTGTCCGATACCGCTTGGAATCATGTATTAAACTGAACCATTGGTTTGTCTGGGCAGCAGATTTCAACAACTGTAACATCTGCACATGAATGCGAGAAAATTAGTCTACAATGGCTTGAACATAGCGAAAGTCAGCGCCGCTGGCCGCACTATGCCCTTATAAGGCTATTTCAAGCCATGTGTTTCACGCGTGGTCTTGACTAGTTTCGCGGACCGTGTAATTTGAAGTTATAAATTAGGAAGCAGTTTCCAGGGCCTGCTGCAGGGTGGTACCCAGGCCGTTGACCTCGCCGTCGATCTTGGTGTACAGATCTTTTACACCGTCCAGAGCCAGAATTTGGTCAAAGAAAGAGTTCTCATACTGAATCATGGTCATACCCTTGTCCTGAAGGATCTGCTTGTTGGTCTGGTCGATTTCGGTCAGCTTCGGGCGCATCTCGGCCAGAGCCTCGGCTACCGCCTGGTCCAGAGCGGCCTGATAGGCGGGATCCAGAGATTCATAGGCGTCTTTGTTGATCGAAATCTGGTTGGCATACAGAATGTGGTTGGTGCAGGCCAGATACTTCTGAACCTCGTTCATGTTGGCACCAACACAGGTGTCGGCAGCGTTTTCATGAGCGTCAATGGCGCCGCTCTGGAGGGCGAAATACACCTCGGACCAGGCCATGGGGGTGGGCTCAGCGCCAATGGCGGCCCAGAACGCCATGTGGTTGCTGTTTTCCATGGTGCGAATCTGAAGGCCCTTGAAATCCTCCAGCGTCTTCAGCTCCTTATTGGCGGTGGTCAGACGATACGTTGCGTTCTGAAGGAAACCAAGCAGATGGAAGCCGGCGGCCTCATAAGAAGCAGCCAATTGGGTATGGAACGCGGAGTCAGTGCCGTTCAGCACCTTATCAATGGTGTCGCCGTCGTACTTGGAGAACACCATGGGAAGGTCAAACACAGCCATGTCGGGAATGAAGGAAACTACGGGAGCCGTTTGGCAGACAACGATCTGAATGTCGTTGCTCTGCATTTGGCGAAGCAGGTCGGCGTCGCCGCCCAAGTCGCCATTGGGGTGGTAATCGATGGTCAATTTGCCGCCGGTAATCTCATCAACCTTAGAAGCCACCAGTTCGCCAAAAACCTGTCCAGCGGCACCCTTGCCGGTGGAGTCTGCGCCGACCAGCTCGATAGCCTCCAGCTTGTCGTAGGGGTTGGCAGAAGATGCGGTCCCGCTGGCACTACCGCTGGCGGAGCCGGAAGCACTGCCAGAGCTGCTGGACTTGGTGCCTCCACAGGAAGCCAATGCGAATACCATTGCCATTGCCAAGAAAAGGGATGTCATTCTTTTCATTTCTTTTTCCTCCTTGAAAAATTTTGGGTTCGGCTTCAGGTTTGTTCATCTGCCCTTCCTTCGGAAAAGCAGATGGAAACAACGTTGTGCATTACATCAGGCTTACCAGGTACGTGCTGAACCAGGGAATGTAAGTGATCAAAAACAGAGCAACCAGGAATGCGATGATAAAGGGAACCGCTTTTTTGGCCACAGCCATGGGAGGCTCCTCGGACAAGTTGCCTGCCACAAACAGATCCAGTCCGAAGGGCGGGGTAGCCAGACCGATGGACAGGCAGCATACCAGAATAACGCCGAAGTGGACGGGATCCACGCCCAGCTCCTGCACAGCGGGCAGAAGAACAGGAGATAGGATGATGATGGCGGGACCGGTATCCATGACCATGCCCAGAATCAGGAAGACAATAACCAGCACGGACAGAACCGAGAAACTGGAGTGGAAGTTGTCCAGGATGAAACTCTCCACGATCTTGGTCGCCTTGGTCAGGGACAACACGCGGCCGAACGCGGTGGCAAATGCCAGCACGAAGGCCAGACCGCCATATGTCTTGACCGAGTTGCACAAGAACGGCACCAGATCTTTCACTTTGATGGATTTGTAAATAAACAGCGAGACGATAATAGCATAAAATACCGAGATACAGGCTGCCTCGGTGGGCGTGAACAGTCCGGAATAGATACCGCCCAGCACAATGATCGGACACAGCAGGGCCCAAAAGCTGTCCAGGAACAACCGCCCCAGACCCTCTGCATGCAGTTCATCCATCTTGGCATTGATCAGCGCGCGGTCTTCTCCCTTGCGAATACAATAGATGACAGCATATAGCATCATGAACAGGCCGATGAGAATGCCGGGGAAGATGCCGCCCAGAAACAGGCTTCCAGTGGAAACACCGGTAGCCAGGGAGTAGAGGACGAACGGAATGGAAGGCGGGATAATGACGCCCAGACCGCCGGCCACCGCAATCAGGCCTGCGCTCCATCTCCGGTCATACCCAAGGCTGACCAGAAAGGGAATACACATAGAACCAACCGCGGCAGTGGTGGCCGGCCCGGATCCGGAGATCGCGCCGTAGAACAGACAGGTCAGAATGACGGCACAGGGCAAGCCGCCCGTGAGCCGACCCACAAAGAAGGCGAAGAAATTGAACAGTTTTTTGGAGATGCCGCCTTCCGCCATGATGACGCCGCCCAGAATAAACAGGGGAACCGCCAGAATGGGGGTGGAGTTGGCTCCTGAGAACGCATTATTCAGCAGCTGGACGATTGATCCACCCTTTTCCAGCAGCATAATGGGGGCAAGCGAGCCCAAAATCATGCTGATCCCGATTGGGATGGTGACCACAATAGCCACTAGGAATACGATAAATACCAATAACGCAGCCATCAGTCTTCTCCTCCTTCCGCCCGTTTGCCTGCGGCGGCCTCTTCAGCGGCATCGGCAATGGTCTGCTCAATCGCGGACAGTTCTTTTTCCTTGAAGTTTGTAATGTGGATGACGGCTTGCTGAATTCCCCGCAGAGTCCCCAGCGCAAACCCAATCAGCATGACGCTGTATACGACCCACATGGGCCACAGCATAGCAGGAGAAGTCTCCCCGCTTGCCAGGATATCAGCGACCACAGTCATGGAGTAGTAGGCCAGCAGAGCCATGGAAGCAGTTGTTACAAAATCGACCAGAATACTGATCACCTTGCGGGCCGCATGAGGCAACAGATCCAACAAGACGCTGACACGAAGCATACTGCCCTTCCGGATGGTGTAGGGAAGGGAGAGGAATACGCTCCAAATCCACATAAAGCGACAGAATTCTTCCGCCCACTTCAGAGAAGGAATCCAGGGAATATTTCGGATGATTACCTGAATCAGGCTGACGCTGGCAATCAGCACGAGAAGGATGACCAAAAATGTTTCTTCAAAGTGGTCATCCAGCCATTTGATGACTTTCATTCTATACCTCCTTCAGTTTTTGCATGGGAAAGTGGATCAACCTTGCTCGGCAAGAATGGCCAGCAATTCCTGGCGCATGGCTTCTACCGGAGCCTTTTCCCCCGTCCACAGTTCAACTTGAGCCACGCCCTGATACAAAGACATCCCCAGACCGTTGAGAATACGGCAGCCTTTCTCCTCCGCGTCCAGCAGGAACTGGGTCTTTTCCGGATTATAACAGGCGTCAAAATAGAACTGGCTGGACTGAATATATTCCTTGGGCAGTGGGCTTTGGCCAATGGTTGCGCCCATTCCAATGCCGCTGGCGTTGATCACTACGTCACAGGCGGCCAGCTTTGACATATCCTCGTGGTGCACAAACTCAGCCACCGGAGCGAAGTTCTCGTTGATATCGGAAGCCAGTGCCTTGGCACATGGCTCAAACACATCGGTAACGTAAATTTTTCTTGCCCCGCTGTGAGCCAGAATCGAGCAGATCGCCCGTCCTGCACCGCCTCCCCCAAAGCAGAAGAAGACGGACTGGTCAACCTTGACGCCGCCCTCCTCAGTCAGAGAGGTGTAAAAACCCGCACCGTCCGTGTTGTAGCCGATTAATTTCCCCTCGGGCGTCCGAACCACGGTGTTGCTGGCTCCCATTTTCTGGCACAGGGGATCCAGCTCATCTAAGTAGCGCAACACCCGCACTTTGTTCGGTTTTGTGACCGCAAACCCGGCAAAATTCATGTACCTCAGGCCGTTTACAATTTCGCCCAAATGTTCCTTGTCCGCCTCGGTGTAAAAGTATAGCATGTTCAATCCGGCGGACTGATAGCCTGCGTTCTGCATCCGAGCTGCAAAGGACTGGCCAAGAGGAGTCCCGATCAGGGTGACCATTTTCGTATTGACATCAATCTTCAT
>JAYFPV010000212.1:0-3365 GCA_034927465.1 Lawsonibacter sp. | reverse complement strand
ATCAGATCCCGACCCCTGCGCAGCACACCGATATCCTCCCCATTTTAACCTGTCCCCAGGGGCCATCTGTGTGCAAAGAAAGCGGCTTTCCCCTCGATCTTTGGGAAAGCCGCTTTGCTTCTGGGCTGATCTATTGTTTAAACGGGATCATAATTCGAATGACCCACAGATTTTTATTGTTGGTAATCATGGGGCTGATCAGCCATTCTTCCACAGACCAATCTTCCAATTGATATCCACGATCTGTGGCCCACTTCAATGTATTCATATAGGTGTGATACAGCCGCTTGTTTTTTGGGCTGCCGATGTGGATGGCAGACACCCCGCGAAACGCGGGGATCTTGTCATAGTGAGGACTTGGTTTTTTTCGATCTAAGACGGGCACTGCAATTTTAAAATCGTGAACCTGGTGATTAAACTCACAGGCATTGCTGTCAAAGTGATCGTACGTGACATAGAGGAGCGCTCCAAAGGAAATGGTGTTTACTTCCGGCGCAAGCAGCTGAAGCCTGGCTAAGTACTCAATGTCGCAGCACGCCTCATCCTCAAAGGTGGAGGAATAGGACAGTGATATGATATCCTGCTCGCCGCGATCAATCACTTCCACATCCAGGCCTAGGTCCGTCTGGGTATAGTGCACTTTTAAAAAAGACAGGGCTTCTGCAAGCTTTGCGTATACAATTGCGCTTTGTTCATACTGCCGAAAACTGGTCTCCAGATTTTCTCTGGCTAAATTCAGCTGCTGCTGAAGGGAAAACTGGATGCTCCCGATGTCCTTGCCATAAATGACGTCCTTCATTTTTGCAAGAGACATGTCAATGTTTTTCAGCGCCTTCGCCGCCACAATTTCATAAATATGCTCATGGGTATAGTATCGATAATTGTTGCCGCTCTGACGTGGAACAGCACTCAGAATGCCGCGTTCTTCGTAATAGCGAAGCTGTTTGCGGCTGACCCCACACATCCGGCATATTTCATTTGTATTATACGTCCGCACGACTGCATCCCCCTTTTTTGCAAGCTCCCCACACTTCGAAATTCAGTATATTCCCCTCCCTGAATTTTGTCAATTTGCAGCCGAATTGTGGCTCTCGTCTCCACGATCATTCCGCCTCATTACGGACTGAAACCAAAATCTCTTGGAGTTTTGCAACCCCGAGGGCATTTGTTTACTTATTTCCTTTAGGATCACCTTGGCGTGCTTCAAAAAATCCTCGCCCTCCAGCGTCAGCTTAACGCTTTGCTTGGTACTTTTTTACGGGCCTGATTTTATGTGATTCTTCTTGACAAGGTTTTCTACGCGTGTCATAATTCAGTTGTAGAATGTATACATTATACAATATGCTATTTTATCGTCAAACATTGTTTAAGGAGGCGTCCTATGCCTACCATCTTCATTCCTTATGACATGTCCTCTCTCCCGCTGCATGTGGAAGAGCAGAATCTGGAGGCGGTTGTCACCGCTCAGACGGATGCCTACCGCCCCCGTGAGAGCGAGGAGGAGCTGATTCGGCAGGCTCTGGCCCATCCCATTGGCACACCCCGCCTGTGTGACTTGGCCCGTGGTAAAAAAAACGTCACCTTGGTCACCAGCGACCATACCCGGGCAGTGCCCAGCAGGATCACCCTCCCCCTTCTGCTGGAAGAGATTCGCCGGGGCAACCCCCAGGCGGACATTACCATTTTCATCGCAACCGGTCTCCACCGGCCCACCACCCAGGAGGAGCAGCGCCGGATGTTTGGGGATGCCATCGTGGACAACGAGAAGATCGTAGTCAACAAGGCGTTTCACAACGAGGACTTTGCGTACGTATGCGAGTTGCCTTCCGGGGCAGAGCTGTGGGTAAATAAGACGGTGCTCCACTGCGATCTGCTGCTGTGTGAGGGCTTTATCGAGCCCCACTTCTTCGCCGGCTTCTCCGGAGGCCGGAAGAGCATTCTGCCTGGCAGTTGTAATGCCGCCACGGTGAATGAGAACCACTCCTACAAGGCCATTTCCAGTCCCTTCGCCATGACCGGCGTGCTGGAGCACAACCCCATCCACCAGGACATGGTGTATGCCGCCCGGAAGGTAAACACCCAGTTTATCTTTAACGTAGCCCTCAACGGGGAGAAAAAGGTTATTGCCGCCTTCTGTGGGGATCTGGAGCAGGCCCACGCCCAGGGCGTAGCCTTCGTCCGCCGCCTGGCCCAGTGCCCCACCGCCCGGGGCGATATCGTCATCACCTCCAACGGCGGTTACCCTCTTGACCAAAATTTGTACCAGAGTCCCAAAGCGGTGGCCACCGCCGAAGCCTGCTGCAAAGAGGGCGGCGTCATCATCATGTGCTGCGCCTGCCGGGACGGGATGGGTGGCACCGACTTTGAAAAGCTCATTGTCCGGGGCACCCCGGAGGAGATCGACGGCTACCTGTCCTCCGTCCCCCCCAAGGAATCTATCCCGGAGCAGTGGTGCGCCCAGATCTATGCCCGGATTTTAAAGAAATGCAACGTAATCCTGGTGACTACCTATCTGGACCACGACCTGGTTCGGCAGGCCAATATGATCCCCGCTTTCTCCCCAGACGAGGCGCTGGAGCTGGCCTACCAGATGACGGGTCGGGACGCCCGGGTGGTGGTCATTCCGGACGGCGTGTCTGTGCTAGCCGTAAAACAATGAAAGGAGCGGTTCAAATGGAGCAGCTGAAGCTGGCGCTGAAGGTGGACGACAAAGACAACGTGGCCACCATCTTCGCTGAGAATATTACTGACGGCACTTTTGTGGAGATGCGGGACAAACGGGGCAATCCCGAGATCATCCAGGTCATCGGAGATGTGCCCTACGGCCATAAGATTGCCCTGGCCGACATTCAAAAAACGACCTCCATTATGAAATACGGCGAATCCATCGGTGCCGCCAGCCGGGACATCCGAAAGGGCGAATACGTGCACGTACACAATATGGAGGCCATGCGCGGCCGTGGTGATTTGTAAGGGGGAAACCACTTTGGGTTATACATTTCAAGGATATCGGCGTCCGGACGGGCGGTACGGCTCGCGGAATCTGGTGGCCGTCATTCCCAGCGTAATCTGTGCCAACGACGTGGCCCAAGCGGTATGCCGTCAGGTTCAGGGCACCATCGGCTACTTCCATCACCAAGGCTGCTGCCAGCTCCCCCTGGATCTTCATCGGGTGACCGACGTGCTCATCAATCTGGGCAAGAGCCCCAATGTGGCCGCCTGTCTTATTGTCAGCCTTGGCTGCGAAGGCACCGATCATGAACGGATACTCGCTGAGCTTCGCTCCACGGGCAAGCCGGTGGAGATCATCCACATCCAGGAGCTGGGGGGCACATCCCGGTCCATCCAGGCTGGTATTGACGCGG
>JAYFPV010000405.1:0-3528 GCA_034927465.1 Lawsonibacter sp. | reverse complement strand
AATGAATCGGCAAATGCCTCCAAATTTTCTCCGGTAAGGCCACCTGAATCTAAGTTCGTTCCTGCAAGAACGTTTATAGTGATAAAGGAATTATCCGTATCCCAGAATACCAAAGCCTTTTCTTTGCTCAGTGATAAGCTTACAGTAACACCGCTTGACGTTTCATATGACCACTCATCATAGCTGTCAGCATTACCGATATTAAGTATTGTATCAGTAAAGCTGCCTTTTTTACAATCCACAAATTGATAATCTATTGGCGGGATATTATTGAGGCTGACAGTACCGTCGATATGGAAGGTACCATCCTCATACATATATGCACTGAAACTTGTTGTTGCTGTGCCGAGAAAATCTCCTGTTCTTGCTTTGCTGTACAAATCTTCCTTTGTTTCAATTATATCAATAGAACTATGCAGCTTCAGGTTGTATTTAGCTGTTATTTCATCGAGCTTATCGGCCATCTCCTGGGTATATACCAAATATAATGAATATCTGTCGTCAAGCCCGGTAGGTCCGTTGCCGACCTGAGCCAGAAGCGCACCGTCAGCGTCATAATTGTCGGTAAACTCAATCCATTCTGCTACAGCCTTGTATTCAACGCTGTCTGAATAACCCTGTAATGATATCAGGGCAACAGGCGGTTGTTCAACTGTTTCTTCCTCAGATGATACGGCGGCTAAATCTGTATTTCCCATTTTGGTTCGAAGCACCAGATCTTTTAGTCCAAGCAGATTGGCTGCAAATGCAGTGGCAGAACTGGCTATAATCAAGCATATCACAGCAGCCAATATCACAGCACGTTTTTTTATATGTTTCGGTTTCATTTTTTTGTATTCCTCCGGTCTGATTTTCACGTCAGTATGGACTTGTGAAAAAACAGCTTTATACAGCGCTCTATTATTCATCCTGCCAAACCTCCGTTAAGTTTTGTTTTAGTTTTTGCCTTGCTCTGGATAGTCTTGTAGTTACTGCGGATTCTTTCAATTTTAAAATACCCGCAATTTCCTTTACTGAATAATCTTCATAGTAAAAAAGGTAGAGAACAGTCCGGTCTTTTTCCGGCAGACACATAACAGTTTGATATAAATCGCTTTGTTCGGCTGTTTCAAACATCATTGGCTCGGATATGTCATCAAGAGAGATGTTCCTCTTGCGCCAAGGCATTCGCAAGGTGCTTTTGCATGCATTGACCGTAACTCTGATCAGCCAGTTTCTGATGTGCTCGTCACTCTCAAAGCTTTTTGTGCTTGTATAGAGCTTAATCATAACTTCCTGAACTGTATCCTCAGCATCGTATGTATTGCCATAATAATTCAATGCAATTCGATATACAGAATTCTTATATTTATTTGCAACAGCCAGAAAAATAGTCTGTTCCACTTGACCACCTCTTTGAAAGCTTTCGCTAATAATACGCATACGGTTTGAGAATTGTCACATCATTTAAATATTTCTATTATACTATTTTAACTGCAAGCTTCAAAGCAGCCGGGAGGGCAAATTGCAGATTTGTATTGCTTGCAGTCTGCGCACTGGTTGAGCTGCTATGCATGGCGCTTGATATATCCGTGATAGATACAGAATTGGCCCCCACCGCCGGTTGATGGGGGCTGCTGTTTCCGATATTAAACCCGTGTGAAATACAGAAATACCGGAACCTTTTTGAGGTAGTGTCAAGAATTATGTGCAAAAAGGTTTGCATTCTCTGTGAGGAAGAAGTTGGCCCTTTATCGCCTACAGAGAGACTACCCATCGCAGCGAGAGTATTATCATTGCCACCAACAACAGCGGTGTATATGCCGGTGCTGGTATCCGCCATATCGGTGTAGATATAGCTGCCCGGCAAACCACTGCGCAATTTCAGTGTATGCCCGCTGTCCGTCCAGATGACGCCGTTTTTTTGAATCGTCACCAAGGCGTTAGGAGTCTGAAACACGGCTTTAATATTGACGTCAGCGGTCACGTTGAAGGTATTTGTGCTTGCTGTCGTGCCAGAGATATCCTCCCATCCGGAGCCGTTCCATTTCTGCCACTTGCTGAAGGCATAATCGCTGTCTGGCACAGCCTTCAGGGTGACAGAGGTGCTGTCAGCATAGACATCTCCGAATACGGTGCCGCCGATGACACCGCCGTTGACACGCTGTACGCCTCGATGACCTTGGAAAAGTTCGCGGAAACGCTTCGTTTTCCGCCTTTTTGTATGCCACATAGCAGCTTTATCGTTAATATAAATCATATAGACTGTGTGCGAAAGTTTGAGTTTTGCATGTCCGATAATGACGTAATTTCCATTGCTTCAAAGCAGTTCTCCCAAGTGCGCCAGCAGTACGCAGATTATGTGCTGACGAGGTTCTGAAAAGGAGATGCATAATGCCCTTGTATTGTATGGAATCTATTTTGACCCTGCCGCTGCTCTATGCCATTATAGGCACTATTGCCGAAGTTCGGTTTGGAAGGCTGTGGTGCCGGCCAGTTTGGAAGAGAACAGCGAATCAAAAAGGAACACACAAAGGGTTATCGGTATTCTTCTTTTTCAGTTATCCCTTGGCAGTTGGAGAATTATATAGTAAAATAACCTGATTCATAAAGGCTCATCTACTTTACAGGGAGGTAATTTTGTGCCGGTAAAAATTATGATCTGCGACGACAGAGCTGAGGATATCGCACGGCTATCCGCGGCCCTTTATGCCTATGATCCCTCCTTTGAAATAACCTCATTTACGGATGGAACGTCTCTGGCAGAAGAATTTTTGAACGGCGGATTAACCGCCGACCTTTTGTTTCTGGACATATACATGCCGGGAATTGACGGCATTACGACGGCGCGGGAGCTGCGTGCCCAACACAAAGATATTAAAATCATCTTCATTTCGTCCAGCGATGAGCATTATCCCGAGGCGTATGAGGTGTTCGCTTTCAACTATATTCTCAAGCCTGTTGACCGGGAGCGGCTAAGCACCGTACTGAGTCGCGCACTGGAGGAACTTGGGCGGGAGAACGTCTGCAAAATCAGCTTCAGTTACAAATCAGCTTCGTACAGCGTGGACTGCCGCGATATTCTATATATCGAAAGCCGGGACAAGCTACTTTTGTTCCACCTTGCAGATGGCATTGTCCTGCAAACCTATTGGAGGTTGGATGAGGTAATAAAGGAATTACCGCAGCAGGCCTTTATCCGCTGCCACCAGAGCTTTATCGTGAATATCTCTCACATTACCGAAATGGGTGAGAGCTACTTTCGAATCAGGCAAGTCCCGATAGGTATCTCGCGCAAATATATGAAGTCCTCAAAAGAACAGTATTATGCGTACTTGTTTTCCAGTATGTGCAGAGGTCGACCGCAATGAAGGAATCAAAATGCACGAAAGCATGGCTGCTCGCAGGACTTCTCTTTGTGCTCCTGTCCTCCCATCTGCCGATAATATATACCCTGCTTTATCACAATCTGACAGGGATGCCGACAGCGGAATCCGGCAGTGTGGACCTGACAGGAGTTTCCCCGGCTAGAAACAATATTCTGGATGG
>JAYFPV010000081.1:0-5498 GCA_034927465.1 Lawsonibacter sp. | reverse complement strand
CAACGCATGAAAATGAACACTCCTGCCACCTAGGAGAACACAGATAAGCTGGATATGGCTCTGGATGCGCTCCATACCAAGTTGTCCGCTGGGGAATTTGGTTCCTGGCATCTGGAATACGACGCGCTGGTACGTCTGTCGGCTGTCCGGACGGTATGGAAAGCAGGTGTTCGCCGCCTTTCCCGACGAAATTCATGCGCTCTGTCTGGACGAGATACACAGTCAAGCAACGGAAGCCAACTGCCGGCCGCAATATAAGAAAGTCTGCGGCAACATTAAAAAGCTGTTTGCGTTTGGCGGGACCCAAGAGGCGGGCACCGTCATAGAAGAGCTCAAGACTCGCTATCCCCGCAGACCGGCGATGCAGGACGAGCTGAACGCTCTCGCGGCCAGACTGGAAAAGAAAAAAAGATAAGTCCATTATCGGGTTTGTGTCTGCTGACCATCATGTGGATTCTAAATAAGATGCTCCATTTTGCCGATTTCTTTTACAGCCGTACATCAGCCTATCCACCTGACTGAGAATATCCTCCACGCACAAAGCCGAGGATTTGTGAAGCAGTTTTATGTCCATGCTGCACGAAAGCTGGCAGGGACTTCCCTCGTCGCAGCATTAAGGCTGCTGCCCTGTTTCACTCGCTCGAATGCTTTTATCTAATCCCAGTACCAGCGCCATAACCAGCAGCGCGGCGCCGGAGCCTATCATGAGCGCCCGCAAGGGCACCGCGTCCGCCAACGGTCCGAACACCGCCATGCCAACCGGAAGAAAGCCGCTGTACATGGCACCGAGAAACCCAAACACGCGACCCTGCATCGCCGTTTCCGCCCGCTCCTGAATGAGTGTCGTCACGGATGTTTGAACAGCGGTGAGGGCAATGCCATACGCGGCCATCAGGACGAGGTATACAATGAAGCTGCGGATGGCACCCATGCCAACGGCCAGCGCGCCGAAGGCCGCAATACCGGCCAGCAGGGTCTTCACCCGGTCGGAGAAACCGCCCCAGGTGCCGATAAGCACGCCTCCCACCGCCATACCGATGAAGCCAACGATTTCAACGACACTCATGTAAAAGTAACTGTCGCCATAGGTACGGCTGACAAAGAGCGTGGCCAGAAAGCCTGCGGGTACCGCTAAGAAAATAAACAAGCCGTAGCTCAGAAGCAGCTTTCCAATAAACCGATGAGTCGCCGCATATTTCATACCCTGCTTCATATCCCCAAACACAGAAACCGTATCCCGACTCTCCGTCCTCTCCTGGCTGTGGATGGCAATACAGGACAGCAGGCCCACGCCCACGATGGCCGTAGTGATGTCGATGAAGAGCGTCCCCCGCAAGGTGCTGAAAGTGAGAATGGCACCGGCCGCCGCGGGAGCGGCAAACTGCACCACCGACTGCAGGGTCGCGTTTACGCCGTTGAAGCGCATCAGGTGCTCCTCCGGCACGAGCTGGGGTATCATGGCATTTACCGCTGGGGTCTGGACCCCTGCCCCCATGGAGCGGATGACGGACACAATGAGCAGCGCGGCCATCAGCGGCGTTCCTTCTTCAATGTGCGGCATCAGCAACGCGAGGATAAGCGTCGCCACAGCAATCGTACTATCGGCCAGAATGATAAGCCTCTTACGGGAGTATCGGTCGGCCCATACACCGGAAAAGAAGGAAATAACGAATTGCGGCACAAAGGAGCAAATTGTCAGGGCGGACACCCAGGCGCCAGAGGAAGTCGTGAGCGTCACATACCAAACGACCGCGAAAGAAACCAGGGAGGAGCCGAACAGCGACACTCCCTGGCTGATGAGAAAAGCGATGGTTTTCTTTTTCCAGTTTTCCGTCATTGGCTCTTCCCCTTAGACTTGATGGCTCTGAGTTCGACATAGCCCCGAGAACCCACCGGCTCAAGCTGAATGCGGGGATTCTCGTCGTCCCATTGGCAACCGATGACGGCGGGGGCATATTTCTTCATTGCGGCCCAAACCTCCTCGATGGCCTGGCAGTAGTCCTCCTCCTGGAAGGGTTCGCTCTGGAACATCAGATATCTGTCGGCGGGCAGGCTGATGACGTCGAAGCCTTCCGGAACGGGGCCTTCATAATCGCGCTCGACCTCGACACCCTGCACGTAAATAGAAGTTTCTGGCTTGCGGTATTTTTCCGGCAGCCACAGGCAGACCGGTTCGCCGCACAGGGACCTCATGCTTGTGAGGATACCCCAGATGTCGCATCCGACTTCCTGGCAGTATTCCCAGTAGCCATCCGCTTTGGTTCCCCGTTTGATGATGACTTTGCGCGCCGACTTTTCAATAGGCTGGACAAAAATGTTCTTTGTTTCCACGTTGCTTGGCTCCTTCCATAGCTCTCTGAATTTAACACCGAAGGGGGTAAACAGCGGAAGTGGGATGGGCGAAGCGGCGTATTCCCGCGGGTTGCAGCCGAACTCTCGATAAAACGCCCGCTGATAGCCGTCCACGCTGCCGAAGCCCATATCGTAGGCCACGTCGATAATTTTACAGGTTTCATCCCGCAACAGCAGGGCCGAACGGGACAGCCGCAGCCGCCTGGTGTAATCCGCCGGAGTTAGACCCGTATGCTGTTTGAATAGTCGGTACGAGTACCACGGGGAGAACAGCGCCACCGATGCTAAATCCGCGGAGGTTATTGTCTCGTTCAAATGTGCCTCGATATACTCCTGCATCCGCTGGACGGCTTCAATTTGCTCCGTCACGTTTACCGCCTCCTGACAAATCAATTCTACGAAAACCTGCCGTGAACTCTCTCGACTATTTTTGCTGTTGTGGCTGCTGCGATTGTTCTAATTTGGGTGAAAGCTCAAACCGCTGAGTGGGATAACCGAATTCAATCAGCAATTCCCGTTCCGCAAAACCGAGACGCTTGAGCTCTTCACGATATCCTGTGTCCGCATTGTCGCCTTCCCGGTATGTCGTGATGCTGATTATTCGTCCTCTTAGCAGGTTGTTCAAAAGCGCGTCCAGAAAGAGCTTGATGACATCCCGGTTCCGATATTGAGGATGAACAGCAAGAAACTCGATTTCTCCGGCCTCATAGGAAAAAGCCGCTGCGCCTATCAGAATATTCCTGTTCCGCAGGATGAGCGCCCGTCTCTCGTTAATGCTCCGGCGCAGGTTTGCGAGAAATTCGTGCTCCACAAGGCAGGGATATCCGTCGATGGCAAGACGTTCCAATTCCAGCCAGTCAGGAATGTCTTCTGCCGCGGCAAAAACGATATCTGATTTTTTCAATACTGTTTCCGGCTTGTTTTCGCGCAGCGTAAACCGCAGTTGCAGAGGGTAAAACTCCTCACGCTGGCGGTAACAGCCCGGTGTGGTCTTATACATGGCCTTGAAAATGCCGGTAAATGCCTGCTGGCTCTCATACCCCGCGAGTATGGCGATTTCAAGAATTGGCTTTTGGGAAAAGACAAGGAGCTTCGCCGCCTCGGTAAGCTGCCGGCGCTGGGCGTATTCATGAATTGTCAAACCAACCGCCTCAGTAAACATGCGATGCAGGTAAAATTTTGAATAGTGGACCGCCTCCGCAACCAAGTCCAAATTCAGCTTACTGTTCAGATTGGACTCAATATAGTCAACCGCCATGGAGATAATATCAATCTGGCTTGCCATAATGCTCCCTCCTTCCTGGAAATAATATAATAGCACAAAAAGGAGTCGTTTTTTTCATCATTCTTGCGGACACGATTCTTTGCAGTTATCCAAAAACTCCGCGTTATTCCTAATGGTACTTCTCCCCGATGACTGAAACCATAGCATATGTCAATATAAGATGGTTCGATATTTCTTCTGGAAATGACTTCACAAAAAAGTGAGATACGATGCATATGTTTCAGTATACTAATTGGCACAAAAAGCCCGTCAGAGATTTAAAGCACCTCTGACGGGTTTTGGTTGTATCATTCAAAATAGGTCACTAACGTAGTTTGTCAGGAGACAATCTGGCTGCGCATGGTAATTCCTCCTTTTTTGGAATTCCGATAGTTTACCTAAAAAGGTAATCAATCGGCTTGTTGCGCTCATGGAACGAAATAACTATAACTCGTCGACCTGTATCAGTGGCAATAATGTTGAACTTGGTATATATATCAACCTGCTTTTCCTCGTTGTCAAGATTAAATAACATAATCTGAGGGCAAAAAACATACAGCGATTCATATTCACATCCGATATGGGCGTTTTGCAGCGTGCAAGCTTTTATAAGCTGGTTAAACAATCCGAGCAAAAGCAACGTGGTATCTGATAATTTATCGGCATGAAAATCGCCGAATACCAGACCCTGCGGCAGGCGCGCCCTGCCGCTTTTTCCGGTATTGAAGAAGGTCATATTTTAGCAAAAGGATTGCTTTCCACTGCACGTTTGCTCAACGTAAAATAAAGTAGGATAATCAGAGGTATAAACTATCATTCGTGATTTAAAACAAGCTCCAATTATGGTACCATTAATATCAAGCGCCATGATTCCTTGTTTCATGATAATATCATCATACTGTTCTAATAGAGCATTCTTGATGCTGTCCATCAAAGGTCCATTGTTCTGACACGACCCATACAGCATCTCGGCTTTTTCTTTGGGGGTTAGTTCCCGTCGTGGAGAAGCGGGAGTTTTGCAGCTCTTCGTTGCGGCAGACACCGCTTTTGTGGTTGCTTCCGTTTTTAGCATAAGAATAAAAACCTCCTATCGAAGTAATCTTCAATAGGAGTATGGTAGGTTCTCTTCAATTTCAAAAATGTCTAATACCGTAAGTGTCTACAGCGCACCTTATGCACTATAATAGATAACTATAAATGTTATTATGAATGCAGGTGACGCTGCTGTCAAACGTAGCCCACTCATTCGATTTATAAAGAGAAGCAATGAGCCATTGCTACCCGACCAAAATATTGATTGCGTTGAGAGGAACGGTTCCATGCAGATAAACCGCTTATTTGAAATCATTTATATTCTCCTGGAGAAGCAAAGCGTAACAGCTTCCGAGCTGGCTTCTCGCTTTGAGGTGTCGGCAAGGACCATTTACCGCGATGTGGAAACGCTTTCGCAGGCGGGAATTCCAATTTATATGAGCAAGGGAAAAGGCGGCGGCATTTCACTTTTACCTGATTTTATCCTGAACAAAGCGGTGCTGACCGCGGACGAAAAGAGCGATATTCTGGCCTCCATGAAAGCCGTCAGCGCTGTTAATCTTTCCAAGAGTGATACCGCACTGCACAAGCTGAGCAGCATGCTGGGACAGAATCACGCCGACTGGATAGAGGTTGATTTTTCCTCCTGGGGCTATTTTGAAAACGATGCCGGTTATTTTGAAACAATCAAAACAGCAAATCTGGAAAAGCGCATGATAAATTTTCTTTACGCCAGCGGAAAAGCGGAAAAGCTACCCCGTGAGGTCATGCCGCTGAAGCTCGTGTTTAAGGGCGCGGCATGGTATCTGTATGGCTTTTGCCGCCTGCGTCAGGATACGCGCTTTTTTAA
>JAYFPV010000075.1:0-6210 GCA_034927465.1 Lawsonibacter sp. | reverse complement strand
AGAACAGCGGGATCAAATGGAGCATGGATATGCCGTGGTTTACGGAATTGTTTGCACACTGGGAACGATTGCCGTACTCGTGTTTTCTTTATTACTGGTCCGTCCGATTCAAAGGATGACCCGTTCCACAGCTCGCATTGCTGAGGGTGATTATAGCGTCCGTGTGGCGGTGAAGACGCATGATGAACTGGGTGAACTGGGGAACAGTTTTAATACAATGGCCGATGCTGTTGAGGACAGCGTTCGGCAGTTAACTGAAAATGCCGTGCAAAAGGAAGAATTTATTTCCAACTTTGCCCATGAGCTCAAAACGCCGTTGACCTCTGTAATCGGATATGCGGATATGATCTGTCATAAAAGCATGACGACGGAACAGATAAAGCATGCCGCACAGTATATTCTGGACGAGGGGCTTCGCCTGGAGGAGCTTTCTGTAAAACTGATGGACCTCATAGTCCTCAACAAACAGGATTTTATTCTTGAAGAATTTCCGGCCAAGGATTTACTACAGAATATTGCGGAAACACTTACCCCGGTTTTTGCGGTGCAAAAGATAAAATTAACACTTTCGGCTCAGGATGCGTATGTGCGTGTGGAGTATGACTTGTTCAAAACCTTACTGTTAAATCTTTTGGATAATGCCATAAAAGCTGATTCCACAGTCATTTCGCTGGCGGGAGAGGTAAATGGAGATAGGTATCGCATCACCGTTTCCGACAACGGTCGAGGCATACCGCAGGCCGACATGGACAGAATCACGGAAGCGTTCTATATGGTGGATAAATCCCGGTCCCGAAAACAGCACGGCGCGGGGCTTGGTCTGGCGCTTGTTGCACGAATCGCGAAGCTGCACGGTGCATCACTCACATTTGAAAGCACAGAAAACGTTGGCACAGTTGTTACTGTAGCCCTGCCAACGAAAGGAGGCGAAGAGACATGCGAAAATATCTGACGTCTCTTATGATACTGTTTACCCTGCTGCTGGCGCTTGGTGGTATGTATCTTCCATCTCTGCTTTTGGATCGCCAACAGGCGGCAGTCATGGAAGAATCCGGGATCGTCGATGTTCCAGCGGAAGAAGCGCCGGGAAATACGACCCAGGGGCAAGACTCTCCGGCGACGGAAGAAACTATGCTTACATCGGAAGAAATTTTTACGATTTCCAAAAGCTACAATCAAGATACGGACTGGTTGTTTTGTGAGCCGACAACCGGTCAGCTATCTTCTGATGAAGCGGTCGATCGTGCTATTGGAACGGTTAAAGATTTCTGTGAGCAGGGCATTTTACCGGAGTCCTATGCGAATGTATCTTCGCTTGACCGGAAAGTCGTTCAGGGAACCAAAGCGTTTGCACAGCAGTCAGAATTGGCTGCTGCGCCAAAGCTGGGCTGCTGGATTATTACCTTTGGTACAAAGGGAAAGGAAGGTTCATTGGAGCTTTATCTGAACGCTGTTACGGGTCAAATTCTACAGGTATCGGCAACGTACAGCTCTGATTTATCCAATGACTTGGGAGATGTATCCACCATACTGGACAAGTATCTTGATTACCTTGGCATTGACGGCAAAATGAATGCCTATTCCCATTGGTCTGACGACTCAGTGGCAGGGTATTATTTTAAAGAATTCCAGTCTGGAATCGTAGTGAAGCAAATAAAGAATGAAAGCAATGGGGATCAAGACCTTATCATTCGAATCTCGTAAAAGTTGCATGTTTGACACATCTGCCGGACATCTTTGAGACACCTCCCTGTTAAGATAAAGTAAATCTTAGCAAGGAGGTATTTTTATGAAAAAAACTATTATAGCCGGTATTGCATTTTTCTGTTTATTTTTAAGTGCTTGTCAGGCCACCCCGGAGAAGGATATCGTTGTTCAACAAGATCAGAATCTTAGCGAAGCGGTATCAGGGGATGCCAACGTCAAAACCTATCAGTATCCCTCTCAATGGAAGGATGAGGTGACTTACGACGCCTCACCGGTCACCGTTTCGATAGATGCGCAAATCCAAATGCCAAATATCAAAGCGCTGCCTGTTTACCGGTGCAACACCAATGTGGCATTGCCCCAGCCGGTGGTCAACGCGGCGATCAAGGAGTTCTTTGGGGATTCCACGATCATTGACATGAATTCGCAAAGCACCAAAACTGAAATTCAGGACGACATACTGGATTATCAGAAAAGAATTTCAGATTTGCGGAAGACGGGCGGCAGTCAGGATGATATTACTTTCTTTGAAGGGATGATCGAAGATTTGCAGAAACGTCTGTCCAGTGCGCCGGACACGGCGGATAACCAGCCTGTGAACACCGATATCGGTTTGACGAATGATAACGGTTCACATGGCTTCAGCGGCACAGGTTCCAGTATAAACGGCCATGATATAAATATTTTTGTTAAAAGCCAGGATAAAAACTCCGGGAACTCGATCGTGATTGTCTCCCAACAGGCCAGTATGAATAGCACCTCAGATACCGCGGATATGCACAATAGTGACGGAACTATATCACAAGAGGATGCGGTCGCTCAGGCAAAGGCGCTGGTGGAGCGGCTTGGCATCCAGAATATGCAGTTTACCGTTGCAAAATTTTCTGGCCGCTATGACGGTGTTTTCAGCAGCAAGCCGACAGAATATGGGTATGTTGTTACCTTCACCCGAGTAGCTGACGGTGTTATATGCCATACGGGTAACTATATGAGTATCTCAAAAAGCCAGGACTACAGTCCGTCAATCGTCAATGAGATAGTATCTGTCGGACTGACTTCTAGCGGCGTTTGGAGTTTAACTTGGAATGGATATTTTGAACTGGGTGAAAAGCAGGTCGATAATGTTGCATTGCTCAGCTTTGATGAAATCAAGGACGCATTTAAGAATGGCATGAAGCTCTGTTATTCAAACAAGGAAGAAATGGGAGGAGGGCCTACTCAATTTCGCATCAAGTCCATCGTCCTTGGATACTCAAAGACAGCGGTAAAAAATGAGCAAGGGTCATGTATGCTGATGCCGGTCTGGAACTTTTACGGGGAAGCTCTCAGCCAGGATGGGATTTGGTACGAGGATGTTGATCCGCTGATGTCTATCAATGCCACGGACGGCAGCATCTGCTGAACATGGAATCCATAGTAAAGGCAGAGATCAAACGGGCTGTTTGCTCATTTCCGTTTCTAATCGGCGTCGGCCTGATGGCCGCGGTCTGCCTTCTCTCCTCCTTAGATGGAATTGGGGCCGCATTGAAGCAGGCGGCGCCGTATGGCAACCACCATCAGGTTTTTCTGAATGCGGTCACGTCGTCCGCTATGGTGCAATTCGCTGTTCCCATACTCTGTGTTCTGCCTGCTACAACAGCCTTTCTTGACGATATCAGCAGCGGCTTTGTCAAGTCGTATTTGCCGCGTATCGGGAAGTATGCATACATCAAAGGTAAGGTGATTGCCTGTGCTGTGTCGGGAGGCGGCACGCTTGTTCTGGGTGCGTTGATTTCATGGCTTGCGATGACGCTTCTTTTATTTCCGACCGAGGTCGTACTCAAAGCAAATGAAGTACCGCCATATTATGTTCATAAGCTGCTGACTGTGTTTAGTCTGCTGTTCCTGAACGGAGCGTTCTGGGCCCTCTTGGGTATGGTTCTGGCTTCCGTAACAGCCAGCCGGTATATGGCTTATGCCGCTCCGTTCGTAACTTACTATCTGCTTGTGATCCTCCATGAACGTTTTTTCCCAAGACTTGTTTCAATTTATCCCAAAGCATGGTTAGTAGCAGAGACAGGGCTTCAGCTTCCGCTTCTTCTGCTGGAACTGATGGTGCTTCTGTGCATCGCGTTTTCCGCTTACGCTGAAAGGAGGCTGTCCAATGTCTGAACTCAGAAAAATTTTCGTTGTGGCTATGTATGATTTCCGACGCTGGAGACGAAACCCTCGTATCATTATTACCTTTGCTTTGGCCTTTATCCTTTGTTATATGCTTTCAGACAAAGCTGTTCGCTTTGCGGCCGACAACAAAACAACCATGCAGTTCCTGGAAGCGTTTATCTGGACCTTTGGCGACGCCGATTCAATCATGCTCTCGTCCGCACTATTGCTTCTATTGTTTGCAGATATGCCTTTCATCACAACGGCTACACCGTTTTTCTTAATGCGTATTATTCGCAAAACCTTCCTATTGGGTCAGGGACTGTATATCGTTCTTACCACTCTTTGCTACATATTCTTTGTACTGTTATCAACAACGGTTATCTGTATGAACAATTCCTTCTTCGGCAACATCTGGAGCGAAACCGCCGCTTTGCTGGGCTATTCCGGCGCTGGCGCGGATATTGCGCTGCCATCATTCGTGAAGGTAATGACATTATCGCGGCCGTATACTTGCACGCTCCATATATTCCTTTTAATGCTGCTGTACGCATTGGTTTTGGCCTTTGTTATGTTGCTGGGTAATCTAAGGAAAGGCCCCGCTGCTGGGGTTGGTGCGGCATTTGTATTCACTTTGGCTGGCTTTCTTCTGAAGCCCGACCTGCTCCAAAAGCTATTCAAACTATCCGATGCACTCCAATATAAAGCAAATGTGGTGGTGGGCTGGCTCTCGCCACTCAACCAAGCCACCTACTATATGCACAACTTCGGTTACGATCTGTTGCCTCGACTTTGGCAGACCTATGCCATTTTCAGCGGACTCATACTTCTGCTCTTTTGGCTTAGCCTGCACAGTATCCGCAGTTATAGTTTCAATTTCACGGGTACGGAGGGTTGATGATGAAAGATTTCGCTATCACCGTAAATAACATAACAAAACGTTTTGGAGACCAAACCGTTTTGAATGGCGTATCCTATGAATTTGAACGAGGAAAAATTCATGGTATTGTCGGCAACAACGGCAGCGGCAAAACTGTTATGATGAAATGTATTTGCGGCTTTCTCACGCCGGACTCCGGTACGATCATGGTAAACGGTAGAACCGTGGGGAAGGACGTTGATTTTCCGCCGGACTTAGGCATCATCATAGAAACCCCCGGCTTCCTGCCAAATCTTACAGGTGTGAAAAATCTGATGCTTCTCGCCTCGCTGAGAAAGATGATTGGTGAGCAAGAGGTCGTGGAGTCAATCCGTCGCGTCGGCTTGGACCCCGGGCTGAAAAAACCTGTGTCAAAATACTCTCTTGGTATGCGGCAGCGTCTTGGTATTGCGCAGGCCATCATGGAACACCCCCCTGTGCTGATTCTGGATGAACCCTTCAACGGCTTGGACAAGCATAGTGCGGCGCATATCAGGGCCCTTATCAAAGATCTGCGGGAACAGGGAACGACGATTATTCTGGCCAGCCATAACCAAATCGACATTGATGAATTATGCGATACCGTTGCCGAAATGGATGCCGGTGTTCTGCATATCGTGCGCACACAGCACGCAAACTCGGAGGAGTGCGAATGAGAAGAGTTTTTGCTTACCTGCTTACTTTTATATTAATTTTTTCCTGCCTGCCACTTTCAGCGGCAGCAGCATCTGATGTACTGACCATTGACAATGCACATCGCTACGATGGTATGAATCAAACCTATGCGCAAGGCTATCTGCCAATTGTAAGCGGAGAAAAGGCATCCATCGTGCTTCCTCTTATTTCAGACATCCCGCTGGAAAACAATCGGATCAACGTTGCCTTGGGACTTGGAGATACGTCCTCTGCGCCGTTTGTCTATAATAGCTACAATCGGGACTTTTCCCTTGAGGATCACGCGGTAGATGACGGCGCTGATACGGTTTCCGCATATCTTGTGTCTTTTGAGCTGCCGCTTAAGTCGAATCGGGTCAACGGGGTTTACCCCGTAACGGCAACGATCACAGCAAAAACAGCGGACGGAAATCCCATTAGTCAAGCCTATACGCTCTATATCACTGTCACCGATGGAATAGACCCGAATCAATCAGAAGAACCGCCTGTGGAATATGAGCCTCCCGCGCCCATACCCGTGACCATATCTATAGATAGCGCCAATGTTTATACGGGCATGAGAAAATCCTATGCCAACGGGTATGTCCCTTCAATACACAATGATACCGCTGTATTTGTTCTGCCTTTACAGGTAAGCGGAGACATTTCCGGCGATCTGGACGTGACGCCTAATTTAGGTCCCACTGACAAATCCCCGTTTGTTTTCGCAAACTATGCAGAAAAGGTCAGCCGTTCCCGTTTTACATTTGGCAACAATTCCGTAAATA
>JAYFPV010000076.1:0-9128 GCA_034927465.1 Lawsonibacter sp. | reverse complement strand
CACACCCCCCAATATACTGAGATGGCGGTTTCCAGCGAAGAGTCCATCCACAACCAGGTGCGCCTGGTCCGGGTCGGCCGGGTGGAGGAGGCCATTTTGCGCGGAAGTTTGGTCTGAAAAACTTTTTTTGCCAAACCGGTGGAAACCGTGCCTGCCTAGTGTTATAATGTCAGCGATTGCCCCGGGAGCGACAGCGCATCTATGGAGTTTTTATTTTAAAAAAGCGCCCGGCACGTTATGATGCGGCTATCTTTTGGCAACAATGATTGGGACGGGCCCACCGTCCTGTTTTGAGAGGAGCGCTTTCCCAATGAGCGAGGAAATGACCCACACCGCCAACCCTGGCAAACACCTGATCCGCACCGTCGATGGGGTGGACTATCTGCGGGTTCCCGTAAAAACCCACCTGATCACCAAGGACGATGACATGGCCGACGTGGTGCGGAAGTACCCCAAGGATCAGATGCAAACAGGCGACATTCTGTTTATTTCCGAAAAAGCGGTGGCTTGTACCCAGAATCGGGCCATCCCCATGGAGAACATCAAGCCCCGAAAACTGGCTGTGACCTTAAGCCGCTATGTCACCAAGACCCCCGCCGGCATCGGCCTGGGTATTCCCGAGACGATGGAGATGGCCCTTCAGGAATGCGGCACCCTGCGCATTCTCTTTGCCGCCTTCTGCAGCGTCATCGGCAAGCTTTTTGGGCAAAAGGGCTGGTTCTATTTGGCCGCCGGACCGAAGGCCCGTGGCATCGATGGTCCCACCGAAGGCACCATTCCCCCTTATGACCACTATGTGGTGCTCACGCCCGCTGATCCCATGGGCACCTCCAAGCGGCTTGCGCAGGCCCTTGGATACCCGGTGGCCATTGTGGACATCAACGATTTGGGCGCCAACATTCTGGGCTTTTCCGAGCGGGAGCCATCTATGCTCCACTTGGCCAAAATTCTGGGGGACAACCCGCTGGGACAGTCCAGCGAGTGTACCCCGATGGGCATCATCCGCAAGGCATAACAAAACACAGCTTCGGCCTTCCCGTTCGGAATGCCGAAGCTGTTTCATTCCTCTGGTTCCGGGTTTTGCAGATCCACATAAATTGGGGCGTGGCCGGTGGAGGCCACAAATCTTAAAAGGTCCTCGCGCTTCAACTGTAACGTGGAGGTGGAAATGCCGGGGTGTCCGCTGAGGAAGGAATCCGTCATCAGGTCTTGATCGATCACCAGCTGCACCCGGTGCTCTGTGTCAAAAAGCAGTTCCAGCGCGGACACCGACCCTGGAACGGTCTGGAGATACCGCGCCATGTGTCCGGCGTCGGCAAAAGACAGCCGGGAACATCCCAGCTGCGCGGACAAATATTTGGTTCGAAACGGTTTCCCCCCGGGCATCATCAACAGATAAAATTCCGTCTGTTGGCGGTTGCACAAAAACAGATTTTTGCAGATTTTACTGCCCAGGACCGCTTCCACCTTCTCACAAAATTCAATGGTATCGGCGTGGTCGTGGTCCACCCGGACATAGGGAATGCTCAACTCCTCCAGTCTGTCGTAAACGGCAAACTCCTGGGAAATCCGCTGGTCGGTGGGCCGGGCGGTGAAACGTGTGGGATTGATATACATGACCGTTCTCCTTCGCCTTGATTTTCTGCCCCCAATCTTAGCACAAAGGGCCAAGAGGGACAAGTCCCCCCTTGCGTCTTCGCGGTTCCCGCATTACAATAAGGAAAACAAAACTTGGGAGGCTTCCATGGATACCTATTTGATCGGTCAGACCTTAATTCCCTTGACCCGCCAGCCGGAGCCAGGGGAAGAAATTCTGATTTTGCTGACCTCGGACGAGTTGGCCCAGCAGCCTTCGATTTCCGGGCTGGAGCATGTCCTGCACCACACCCCCCCCGCCCGGGACGCCCGGGTGTGCAAGGCAGAGGTGCGGCTGGACTGCCTGAGCGGCACCGTGGTCACGCCCCGTCACACCAGGGGGGGAGAACAAATCTCTTTTGGTTATCTGCTGACAAAAGACCGTGCGGTGCTGTGTGACGACACCGGGGCAGCCTATTCCATGATAAAACGGCTGGTAAAAGAAAAACGCTGGTCTGAAGGCGGGGTAGGCCGACTGTTCTATGAATTTTTGCTTCTCCTCATCGCCAAGGACCTGCATCACTTGGAGGAAGTGGAGGATCAGCTGGCTGGACTGGAAGATCAGGTGCTAACCGGAAAGCTGGAACACTTCAACGGGCAAATGGCGATTCTCCGCAAGGAGATTTTAGGGTGGAGCCGGTACTACGCCCAGCTGTACGACGTAGCCAGTGAGCTTCAGGAAGACGAAAACGACTTTTTCTCTGAAAGTGAGCAGCGGCTGTTCCACATCTTGGAACAGCGGATTGCCCGACTGCGAAACGAAGCGCAGCTTCTGCGGGAATACGGACTGCAGGTCCAGGAGCTGTTTCAGGCGGAGATCGACATTTTGCAAAACAGAATTATGCGAATCCTTACCGTGGTCACCACCGTTTTTATGCCCCTATCCCTGTTGGTCGGATGGTATGGCATGAATTTCTCCGGAATGGTGGAGCTGACCTGGAAGTACAGCTATCGGGCTATGTTTGTCGTCAGCGCTTTGATTGTTCTGTTTTGTCTATGGATCATGAAGAAAAAGAAATTCTGGTAAATACAAACAGCCGCCGCACCCTATGGATGCGGCGGCCCAGCTTGTGGGAAACGCCCATTGGACGTTTCCCACAAGCTGGAGCGAAGTTGAAACCAGTTAAACCAGTTTTCAACTTCGTATGATTGGACATGGAAGGGAACCCTGACGGTTCCCTTCCAAATCATCCTTCCCTCCGAATCCTTTGTTCCCCAGGTTTTTTCAATAGACGAAGCCGCCGCACCCAGAGGGTGCGGCGGCCTTCCTTTCGTTCTCTTACGGAACGGGTATCGCTTAATTCTTCAGGCTGTGCATGGGGGCAGGAATTCGGCCGCCGCGGGCGACAAACTCTTTGGAAGAGAAAGGATGAACGGGCTGAACCGGGGCCGAGCCCAGCAGGCCGCCAAACTCCACGGTATCGCCCACTTTGTACCCGGGAGCGGGGATGATGCGCACGGCGGTGGTCTTTGAGTTGACCATTCCGATGGCCGCCTCGTCGGCGATAATGGCGGACAGGGTTTCGGCCGAGGTATCCCCTGGAACGGCAATCATGTCCAGACCCACTGAGCATACACAGGTCATGGCCTCCAGCTTATCCAGTGTGAGGGCTCCGGACGCAGCGGCGGCGATCATCCCCTCGTCCTCGCTGACGGGGATGAAGGCACCGGACAGTCCGCCTACGGAGGACGAGGCCATCACGCCGCCCTTTTTCACTGCGTCGTTGAGCAGGGCCAGCGCGGCGGTGGTGCCGTGGGTTCCGCACACCTCCAGCCCCATTTCCTCTAAAATCCGGGCCACCGAGTCTCCCACCGCCGGAGTGGGCGCCAGGGATAGGTCCACGATGCCAAAGGGAGTGTCCAGCCGGCGGCTGGCTTCCTGGGCTACCAGCTGGCCCATGCGGGTGATGCGGAACGCCGTCTTTTTGATGGTCTCCGCCACCACATCAAATGGCTCGCCCTTGACGGATTGAAGGGCGTGGTACACCACGCCGGGGCCGGAAACCCCCACGTTGATGACCTTTTCCGGCTCACCCACCCCGTGGAAAGCACCGGCCATAAAGGGGTTGTCCTCTACTGCGTTGCAGAACACCACCAGCTTGGCACAGCCAAAGCCGCCCCGGTCGGCGGTGCGGTTGGCCAGATCCTTAATGGTCCGGCCCATCAATGCCACCGCGTCCATGTCAATGCCGGCCCTGGTGGAGCCCACGTTGACCGAGGCGCAGACTATGTCGGTGGTGGCCAGAGCCTCCGGAATGGAGGCGATCAGCCTCCGGTCGGCATCGGTCATTCCCTTCTGGACCAAGGCCGAAAATCCGCCGATAAAATTGACGCCGCAGGTGTGCGCGGCACGGTCCATGGCGGCAGCAAAGGGCGTGTAGTTGTCGGTATCCGCCGCCGCGGCCACCAGGGCAATGGGGGTAACGGAGATACGCTTGTTGACGATGGGGATGCCAAATTCCTTTTCAATGGCCTCGCCTGTGGCCACCAGGTGCTCGGCATAGCGGGTAATCTTGTCATACACCCGGTCGCAGGCCGCCTTCACCTCGCTATGGGCGCAGGACAGCAGGGAAATGCCCATGGTGATGGTACGCACATCCAGATGCTGCTGGTCAATCATCTCGATGGTCTGCATAATTTCATGTTGATTTAGCACGTTTCTTCCTCCCGCTCAGATGCGATGCATCGCATTAAAAATGTCTTCGCGCTGAATTCGGATGGACAGGCCCTGTTCCTTGCCTGCCTGCTCCAGCAGGTCAGACATCTCTCCGATCGCGGCGGTGCAGGCGGCGGTATCCACCAGCATAACCATGGTGAAATACTCCTGCAAAACGGTCTGGTTGATGTCCAGAATGTTAATGTTGTGCTGGGCCAATAGAGAGCAGACGGCGGCGGTGATGCCAACCTTATCCCTGCCAATGACGGTGACGATGGCTTTCATATGATCGATTCCTTTCCTTGGTACCCGGCGGCCTCAGGCCGCCCGACACATTTTTTGTGTTTGACGCTGCAAAACGACCTGTGTTCGGTCGGTTTAACTCAGTTCGTCCAGGGTCAGCTCGAATCCTGCTAAGAAGTGTTCCATGAAATAACTCAGGGCCTGAATAGGGGTTTGGCACAGGGCGGCATAGGTCTGCTCCTTTGCCTTTCGGAACTCGGTGTTGCCCGCCTTCAGCTCCTCCAGACATTTCAGATAAGCAGACAGCTTGTCCGCCGCCTTGACCAGCGCGCGCACCTCAGGGTCGGGAATGGTAACCGCCGCCACAAAGTCTGCCCGCAGATCCTCCGGCAGCATGGACAACAGTTTCTTCTCCGCAACCGCCTCCACCTGCTTGTAGGCGGTCTGAATATCGGGGTTGTCATATTTAATTGGAGTGGGCATATCCCCGGTTAAAATTTCACTGGCATCGTGGTACAGCGCAGCCACCGCCACGGCACCCGGATCCACGTGAGGGCCGTAATAGCGGTTTTGAATCACAGCAAGGGCGTGAGCCAGAACCGCCACCATATGGGAGTGCTCCTGGATGTTTTCGGGGTCGGTGTTGCGCATAAGACCCCATCGGTTGATATACCGCATGCGGGCAATCATCGAAAAAAAATAGTAGGGCACAGGGAGTCCCCCTTTGCTTGAAATCGGCTGGACAAATCAGAATCCCAAAAAACAGACGCTGTACGTCCGCAATCGGGCGCTGGAATATTGCGCTGCCGATATTTTATCACAGCAAAGCGGGGATGTAAACTGTCAAGAGGTCTGGAAAAAGAGTTGACGGGGTTGGAAAAATTGCGGATAATGAGTCAAAGAGCAACCCTTTGCGGTCGGAAACGCGCCGTGCGGGCGGAAAGGAGCCTTTCCCATGGGCAAAAAGAAAACCAGGAACACCAAGGGCCGGATCATCGAGTCCGCCTGGCGGCTTTTTTATCAGCAAGGCTACGACGATACTACGGTGGAGGATATCATCGACGCGTCTGGCACCTCCCGCGGCTCTTTTTACCATTACTTTGAGGGCAAGGACGCCCTGCTGTCCTCCGTGTCTTTCCTCTTTGACCGGAAGTACGAAGAGCTGATGGAGACCATAGACCCCGGCATGGACCGGTTCGACCAGCTGATGGTTCTGAATCGAGAGCTGTTCGCGATGATTGAGAACTCCATTGCCTTGGATCTGCTGGCCCGGTTGTACTCCTCTCAACTTGTGACCCGCGGAGACAAGCACCTGCTGGACCACAACCGAACCTACTACAAGCTGCTGCGCCAGATTGTCCTCCAAGGCCAGCAGAGGGGCGAGCTGCGCGGCGACGTCACCGTCAATGAGATGGTTCGGGTATACGCCCTGTGTGAACGGGCTCTGATCTATGACTGGTGCCTGTCCGGCGGGGATTATTCCCTTCTCCAGTATGGGCAAACCATGATGCCCATGTTTTTTCAAGGCTTTCGATCCTGACGGGCCAAGAAAAAATTTTGTTAATTGTGTGCAAATATTATATTATAAAAATGTACAGCTGGAAAAGGTTGAAATAACTGTATATATTTATTAAAATACAGAATGATGTACAGAATTTATTCTATACTCCATTCTGTATTTTGTTCTTTCTTTTCTTGTGTTATAATACCTTCATTGTCCCCTCGGTTTGTGTGTCCGGGGGTAAAAAGGAGAGAAGAACTATGACACAAGCGTTGATTTTGCTCGCCATTATGGTCTATCTTGGCCTGATGCTGTGGATTGGCGTCATTTATTCCAAGAAAAACGAGTCGGTGGACGACTTTTATCTGGGGGGCCGGAAACTGGGCCCCTTTGTCACCGCCATGAGCGCCGAGGCCTCGGACATGTCCTCCTGGCTGCTCATGGGCCTGCCTGGCGTGGCCTATGCCACCGGCCTGGCAGAAACCGGCTGGACCGCCATCGGTCTGGCGGTCGGTACCTACTTAAACTGGCTGATTGTGGCCCGGCGCATCCGCCGGTATTCCCACCGACTGGGCGCGATCACCGTTCCTCAGTTTTTTTCCAAGCGCTGGGGAGATGACCGCAGTCTGCTGGCCGCAATCGCCGCCGTAATCATTATCATCTTTTTCATTCCCTATACCGCCTCCGGCTTTTCCGCCTGTGGCAAGCTGTTCTCCAACTTATTCGGGATCCCCTATTTGACGGCAATGCTGGCCAGTGCCGCGGTTATTGTGCTTTACACGGTCATGGGCGGCTTTTTGGCTGCCTCCTTCACCGACTTGATTCAGTCCATTATTATGACCATTGCTCTGGTGGTGGTGCTTGGATATGGCGTGGTATCCGCCGGCGGAATGGACGCCGTGATGAACAACGCCAAAAACATGTCCGGCTATCTGTCTTTGTCCTCCATTTACAACCCCGCAAGCGGCAGCGCCGACTCCTACAGCCTGCTTACCATCTGCTCGATCCTGGCCTGGGGTCTTGGTTACTTTGGCATGCCCCATATTCTGCTGCGGTTTATGGCCATTGAGCATGAGGAAAAACTGAAGCTGTCTCGCCGGATTGCCACTACGTGGGTGGTGATTTCCATGGGCGTGGCCACGATGATTGGGGTTGTGGGCAATGCAATGACCCGTGCGGGAACGCTGCCTGCGCTGTCCGACCCGGAAACCATTATCATCCGTGTTTCCAGCCTGATCAGTCGGCACGGCCCATTCGCCGCGCTGATCGCCGGCATCATTCTGGCCGGTATTCTGGCCGCCACCATGTCCACCGCCGATTCCCAGCTGTTGGCCGCCTCCTCCTCCGTGTCCCAGAACCTGGGCGCTGAGTTTTTAAAGCTGAAGCTCACCGGCAAAAAAGGCATGTTGGTTGCGCGGAGCACCATGGTGATCATCGCCCTGATTGCGGCCTTCCTGGCCCGTGACCCCAGCAGCTCCGTATTCCGCGTGGTTTCCTTTGCCTGGGCCGGTTTTGGCGCCGCTTTCGGTCCCACTATGCTATTCTCTCTGTTTTGGAAGCGGTCCAATCGCTGGGGCGCCCTGGCCGGCATGATCACCGGCGGAGCCATGGTTTTCGTCTGGAAATTCTGCATTGCCCCCATGGGTGGGATCTGGGCCATTTACGAACTGCTGCCCGCTTTCCTCTGTGCCTGCGCGGCAATCGTTGTGGTTTCTCTCCTTACTCCTCCACCCAGCAAATCGATCACCGATCTGTTCGAGTCCTACAATAAAAACTGATCTTGAGCAAAACGGGGGAGGCGCAACGCCTCCCCCGTTTTTTATGTTTTAGCCCCGTCCCGGTCTCTGCATCCGGGTGATTCAGTTCGCTCCTCCATGCGGCTATCCCACCAAGCCCCCAGCAGTAGCAGGACGGGAAGGATCCCTCCAAACACAATAATCTGGAACGACCGCACAGCATCCTTTTCCCAAAACATCCCGGCGACCACAGCCCCATACAGCAGAGGAACGATTCCCCTTAAATACCAAAATCTGGAGCGTTTCCTCTCGGCCCAGACTTGAACCAGCACCGCCGAAAACGCAATGGTATAGACGGTCCAGACGTTCATGATTTTCCCCGTCTCTTTATTCTAGATTTAGCCGGTGTTTTAAAATGTAGCTGGTTCCGGCAAAAAAGAGGCTGGCCGGAACAGCCATGAACAGAATGCAGATCCAAATGGATGCATGGGCCGTTGTATCCAGTTGAATGTTCAGCAGACCCCAGCGATCCATGGCATCCGTGACTACATTGCACAGAATATCAATGACAAAGAAGGCTGCCACACTCATCAGCACCCGGCGGCGTTGGAACAGGTGCCCGATTGCCATCGACAGATACAAGGTTGTCAGGCCAAACACCAGTACTGCCAGCGCCAGCAGAGCAACTTCAATTACATACAAAATGGTATCCGGGTGTTGTGCAAGGCCGTGGAACAACATCTTCCAGATCTTCCAGTTAAACAGTTCGACCCACTGAATGGGCACGAGCAAAAACATGGACAAAACAGCAACGACAGTGTTGATTGCTGTGACCACAACGGCGCAGATCAGCTTGGCGGCCACCAGCTGCCAGGTTTTCACCGGCAGGGTATGCATTAAATACCCCTCATCTCCCAGGAGTCCCTGATAAAAGCGTTTGATGATAAAAATCATTGACACCACAACCATAGCGCACAAAACGCCGACAAATACAGACATGGTGACGGTAACCAAAATGCTGTTTCCTCCTGCGGACGAAGGGAGATTATGATCTGCAAGGGGCAGAGTAAACCGGTTGGCAAGCGCCAGCACTAGGGCTGCTGGCCAGATGATGGCAAATTGCCTCCAAATGGAACGAAAGTCATATTTTAACAGCTTCCACAGCATCAGAATTCTCCTCCTTCAAAAGGCTGGGCACGGAAAATCTCCCGGAACAGCGTATCCACGCTCTTGCCCTCCCGCTCGCGAATGTTGTCCACCGTGTCGTGGAGCATAATTTTTCCTTCTTTCAGGAAGATGGCCTCATCCAGCACCTTTTCAATGTCGGCAATGAGGTGGGTGGAGATGAGCACGGTGC
>JAYFPV010000039.1:0-3388 GCA_034927465.1 Lawsonibacter sp. | reverse complement strand
AGAAAAGCCTTCTGAAAAGCTGCTGTTGTCCAGCGTGGCAATGATTGCTGCTACCGCGCCCTCATTGGTCAGCTGCTTTGCATCAATGAGCATTGAGAACTTCTCATTGACCAAAGCCGTGCGATTAACCATGGAGCCATTTCCCAGCAGGCCGTCACCGATAACCACCCGTGAGAGATGCAGCCCCTTACCCAGCTTGCATTTCGCGTCCAGGTTCTGACCGAACGTCGTCAGTTTTAAGTATGTAAATGCCATGTTGTCACCCCTGACTGATTGTCATTTGTCGCCCGATCACGCGGGCCGTGCCCTGATAGATCGTTGCTGTATACCGTTGCTCTTTTGAGACCGTGAGCAGGGCACCGGCGGGCTTGATCTTGTTGAGCTCCTTCAGGAGCAGCGTTTGATCGTCGAGGACGATCTTCCCGCCGATGAACTGTACCGTCACCTCGGACCATTTGTCCGGATCTGTGCTGGGCTCGATGGAAACATTGTTATAACCGAATGCTTTTGCAACGTAGAGGATTGCCTTGTTGGTGCCCGCTTCGGAGGCAATGATATATTTCATGGCTAACCGTATGCGGTAGTTGGCTGCCGTCTCGCCCTTCAGGCGAACCATACCACGGTCAAGGCCGTGCAGCTCCAGCACGGGCTCGCTTGCGCTTGCGACCATTGACTCCGATCGGACGCGGAACACATCCTGTTTGGTGCCGTCGAAGAGCTGCCCGATCACGCTGAAGAAGATCGCCCACTGGTTGATGCTCTTTTGAACCTTCCGCAACGGAGCAAACAGCAGGGTGTACATGTAGTCCCCAAAATTGCTGGCCATCCTACACCTCCTGAATCGTGACCGTGACGGTACCTGGAATGATGACGATGTCAGTGCCGAGAATCAGATCGTCTGCCGGGGCCGTCACCTTGACATTGACAATGGAGGAGATGTCTCGCCGAATCGCATAGATCAAGTCGGACTGCAGCAGCTCGTTCAGGTTCCGGTCCTTAGATATCTTCATAACGGACTGGATCGTAGCAGTTACACGGTCGCTCAGACCGTCCGTGTTGGTGCCCGATGCAACTGATACCGTGACGCTGATGTCGGTTGCGGAGGTGGTGGAGCTCTTTACCAGGATATCGTCATAGGGGGCCTTGATCTCATCTGCAGCCGTTTCCACCAGAGCCAGCAGTTCCTCTGTAGCCGCGCCTACTGTAGATGTTACGATGATGTCGATGGTGCCCTGGCCCCTGGGGTGCTGATCGTCTACCCGGACAAAGAGCACGCCGGAGACGGCCTCACAGATGTTCTTATACTTCTGGGCAATCGGCATCGTGGCCACATCCGCCCAGGCATTGAGCATCCGCTCCCGCAACGACTCATCATCCTCAATGTCACTGCCTTCCAACGTGATCCAGCCGGTGCCGTTGGTGATGGTGTCGATTCCGCTGATATGGGTCAGGCTTTTTGTGATCTTGCCTGCAGCAACATTGTAGAGAGCGCCCTCTTTTTCTGCCTCGACGGGGACATCCACGCTGAGAGATCCTTGCTGCAAGATCGTGGACGCGGTGACGAAGAAGCGCAGCTCGGTACCGTTGATATCCTTCTCCGTCTTGAAAATGTTACCTAGAGGGATCGTAACGGCCACACCGTCTGCAGCACGGCTGACGGTCACATTGCCCTGGGTCTTGACCGCTGCTTTTCGCTTTTTGGAAAAGTCCGCCGCCTTCAGCTCCAGCCAAACGCCCGTGGCGCTGGAGACAAACATGTTGCTCAGGACGCTCCGGAGCAGCTGCACAAGTTCAATCCGGATCCGGAAGGCGATCATCAGGAGCGTATAAAACACGCCGCCTGAGTTGAAGTTTGTGATCGCAAATCCTTTTTCCTGCAGCTCCGCGACCGCATCCCCCATCAGATCGTCGATGTCAGGCACCGGAAGGATCTGGTCCAGGATGTTTGGATCAATCGCCACTGCTTACCACCTCCACACTGATTGAATCAATTACAACGGTAAGGTCTCTTGTCTCCGTCTCATCCGTGAAGCGGAAGGAACAGGAGAGCAGGAAGGCGTCGTCGCTGTAGTCGACGCTGACCTCAATGGAATCCGGATCAATCGCGTCCCAGCTCTGCAGGCCGGAACTCGCCCGCTGTGTTATCTCCAACCGGGTCAGGTCGTCATCCTCGGAGCGAATGAAATCATAAAGGCTCCAGCCCCAATCAAGGTCATAAAACAGATCACCTTTTTGGGTGGTTGCCTGAAGGACGATCGCCTGATACAGGCAATCCGCGCCGGAGCACAGAGGCGCGTCTCCGTCCGCGCCCTGGGTGAGCTGGCCGTCATCGTCCAGGCGGATGTCCGTATCGTTCAAACCGGTCACAGAACCACCTCCCCAATGAGAATGGGTTCCACGTTGTTAAAGGCAAAGCCGATGGCCACGATAGCCCCGGCGCTGAGCTGCAGCTTTGAGCGGATCGCCGGGATCTCCGGATAGCTCTCATCCTCGTTGCCGAACGGATCCAGCACCCGGAGGGAATATTCGAACCATGCGTTGGAGAGCACCGTTGCAGCGGTGACGGCTGCATAAACGATGGCGGGCCGCTTCAGTTGCGGGTACTGCTTTTCAACCACGTTCTTCACGAACTGTTCCAGATCTCCCATTTGCTCCTCCTTCAGCTGAAATAGATGTACGTGCGAATGAACCCAGCCTCGTTAGTCTTGAAGATCACCTTCGAGACTTCAAAGGTGCCAGTCACTTTTGGATGCGTGACGGCGATCTTGTGGGAATGCTTCACGAACGGAGCGGAGACCGTCTCAATGATCCACTTGCCGCCGGAGCGCTCCAGGTTCAGAATGTTGACTCCATACTCAAAGGCGTAGACCGTTTCTTGTTTCGGCGCTGTGCCCCAGTAGAAGATACCGCCAGAGAAAAAGAACTTCTGCTTCAGGCCCCATGCCGCGTTGACGGCGCTGATTGCCTTGACTCCGGATAACCCGCAGATGGGTACCCGCTTGCGCTCCTGGTATACCTGGGACGACAGGCTCCTGTCTGTGATGCCAGCCAGTGATAAGAAGTGCGTGATCATCTCCTGCGGCGTTGTGTTCAGGTAAGTATCGTTAATCGTGAGATCCTCCAGAAGCAGCATGTCGTCCTTCAGGATAATCTCATCGGCATTGGCTCCTGTGCTGTACGGCTTTGCCACATAGCCGGAGAAGGTCTCATCGTAGACGTTGTTATAGCCCAGCTCAATCGACGCCGGATCCTTCCGGGATAGGGATATCTTCTCCTGGTATTCTTCTGTGAAGCGGATCTTTGCCCAGTCAAAATAGGAGTCCTTGGAAGAATGAATCTCAATCTGAATCCCGCGATCGAAGGTATAGCTTCCGACATGAGCCGCGAT
>JAYFPV010000481.1:0-13949 GCA_034927465.1 Lawsonibacter sp. | reverse complement strand
GCCGGTGGCCTCGGGACGGAGAATGGAACCGCCGGTGCAGACGGCCTTGCCGCTCAAGGCGCCAAACTCAGAAGCACCCACCAGACGGCGGTACTGACCATACAGATAACCGATCTCACGGCCGCCGCAGCCCAGGTCGCCGGCAGGGCAGTCGATGTCCTGGCCGATATGGCGGTACAGCTCGGTCATAAAGGCCTGGCAGAAACGCATAACCTCGCCATCGCTCTTGCCACGGGGATCAAAGTCCGAACCACCCTTGGCCCCGCCGATGGGCAAGCCAGTCAGAGCGTCCTTGTAAACCTGCTTAAAGCCCAGGAACTTAATGATGGACAGGTTAACGGAGGAATCAAAACGCAGGCCTCCCTTGTATGGGCCCAGCGCGCCGTTGTACTGTACACGGTAGCCGCGGTTGATTTGATAGTTGCCCTTATCGTCCAGCCAAGTAACGCGGAACTCGACAGTACGCTCAGGCTCTACCATCCGCTCCAGCAAGCAGGCCTTTTCGTACTCGGGATGGACATCAATAACAGGAGCCAGAGAAGTTAAAACCTCCTCTACCGTCTGCAGAAATTCGGGCTCGTTGGCATTCTTGGCTTTGGTCTCAGCCAACACGCGTTCAATGTACTTGTTCATCGTAATAGTGCCTCCTAAAATCAATGAATTTAAATATAATTGACGGATTGCCTTCATTTTCTCGAACGAAACTTTTTAAGCGGAAAATGTGGCTTTTGTTGCCTTGTATGTATAGCATATCACAAAAAACCAAAGAGTAAATCACAAGTTTTGTGGGGGTTGCCACAATTAAAAGGCTGTGGCAACCCTTTTTTTCTACTCATTTTCCCGCATAGCCGCAATAAAAATGGTCGTTCTCACAAAAAAGAACGGCCATTTTTGTTTAAAATGCAAGTTTTCAGTCAAACCCAAGCCCCAGATAAGCGGTGGAGGCCCAGTCCCAGCCCGCACAAAATTCTTTGTCCAGCCACTTCAGCATCCCAAATTTCGTTTGCTCCCCCGGTGTGCGGTACCGTCCACCGAATCGGGGCAGAAGCGGCCGCAGACCGGACAGCACCTGCCCTCTGGCCGACGGACAGCCCACCAGTTCCTTTAGCATCAGGCTTCCGTCTTCCATTCCCTCGGCGCACAGCACGGCCATGCCCGCAGCGGTTTTTGCGGCATACAGCCCTCCTCCGGACAGTCGGCAGCAGCCGGCCTGATAGGCCAGGGCATCCACTGGAAACGCGATATGCGGCGTTTCAGCCAAAATAGTCTCCCGCAGCCTTCCGTATTCTTCCGGCTCCAGCGGCTGCAGGCGGAACGGGCTGGTCAGGGGTTCAGCATCTTCCGTCTTCCACACCATCTGATCGTGGGTAAAGTACTCCCGAAAGCCGTTGGCTCCGAAAAACCGGTGCAGGGAAGGCTCTGCCGGCACAGTAGTAACGGCTGGAATCCCCAGGAATTGAAAATGGGCATCCGCGGCCGAAAGCAGCTTCGCGGCCAGGCCTCGCCCCCGGCAGTCCGGGTGGGTCGCCACTGCGTACAGATAAGCCGCCCGGTATTCCCCGCGCCCGGGCAGCACTAACGCGGTGTCAAACCACGCGGTCATAGAGCGGACGACACCGTCCTCCTCCAAGACCAGCACCCGCTCGGGGCGATAGTACGTCGTATAAAAATTGTCCACATAGTCCCCGCTGTCCCCAAAGGCCAGCTTCCACAGCTCTCGCTGGGCTGGAATATCAGCGGGAATTGAGGGGCGAACGTTTATCATCGGGTTGTCCTCCTTCGCCTTGCATCCAGGGGTAAACCGGGCCACACGCAAAAAGGCTCCCGCCATGCGGGAGCCCGGTTCAATCCTCAGCAGCCTGGATACACGTCGCTCTTTTTTGGCATGAGAATGGCGCAAATCAAATAGGCCCAGAAGCCCACCGAAAAGGCAAAGCCCGCAATGACCCAGCCCACACGGACCAGGGTGGGGTCGATGTCAAAATACTCCGCTATTCCTCCGCACACGCCGCACAGCATCTTGCTTCCGCCTTCTGTCCGGTATAATCTCTTTTTCTCCATCTATGCTCACTCCTGTCTGATATTGAGAGTTTGGTTTGACCTCTGACTACAGGATACGCCGAACGGAATGAAAAATCCATGGGAAAAAGATTAAAAAAGAATAAAATCGAAGCGGATTTTTTTCGTCAGGAACCCCGAGGCCGCCCACATCATTCCGGTTTCGCTTGCGGACACTCCGCCGCGGCCACCAGATCACCGTTGTCGTTGAAGTAAACCGCACGAATGTCACTGCCTGTTACCTTTTTAATCTCGTCCAGACGAATGCGCTCAGTGACAGAGGACACCAGCGAGAAGGCCACCCCGTGGCGCTTGGCCCGCCCGGTCCGCCCGATGCGGTGGATATAGTACTCGTTTTCGTCTGGAACGTCATAGTTAAAGACGGCATCCACATCGTCGATGTCCAGACCACGGGCGGCCACATCGGTGGCCACCAGCACCCGAAGCTCCCCGTCCCGGAATTTCTGAAGCGTCTTTTCCCGAATGGATTGCTGAATATCCCCATGGATGGCCTGGCAGGAGATGTTCCGCATCTTCAGCAGCCCGGAGAGTCGGTCGGTCATATTTTTGGTGTTGCAGAAGGCAATGACCCGCTCGTAATCCCCCATTTCCAGCAGCCTGGCCATGGTATCCGCCTTCTCACTGCGGTCCGCCTCAAGGCAATACTGGGCAATGTCCGGTTTGTTTTCCTGGTCGGCGAGAACGGTGATCTCCAACGGGTCCCGCTGGTAGACCCAGGAGATGTCCAAAACCTCACGGGAGATGGTGGCCGAAAACATCCCCAAATTGCGCCGCTTGGGCATCATGTCCAGAATGTGGGTCACATCCCGGACAAAGCCCATATCCAGCATCCGGTCGGCCTCGTCCAGCACCACAGTCTGCACCATATCCAGCTTGACGGTGTGCCGCTTCATATGGTCCATCAGGCGGCCGGGCGTGGCCACCACGATTTGCGGGTTCTTCTTCAGCTGGGTAATCTGCTTGTCAATGGGCTGGCCACCGTAAAGGCAAACCACCCGCACCCCCTCTTTAAAGGCGCACAGATCCCGCAACTCGTCCTGAATCTGAATGGCCAACTCCCGGGTGGGCGCCAGTACCAGTGCCCGTACCTCGCCGCTGTCTGAATCGATATGCTCCACCATGGGAATCCCGAAGGCAAAGGTCTTTCCGGTGCCAGTCGGGGCTTTGGCAATGACGTCTTTCCACTCCATAAAGTAGGGAATGGCCCCCGCCTGAACGGGAGTCGCCTGAACATAGCCCTTCTTCTCAATCGCCCGCATCAGCTCGTGGGACAAGCCCAATTGGGCATACTCCACCGCGTCGTTTACTGTCTTTCCGTTGATTTCCATTGATTTGTCGTTCCTTCCTGCTGTATCTGTCTGGCGCGATCCAAGGCCTCCAACCGACACAGTGATGTCAAGAACGCCGTTTCCCCGGCGCGGCCCCGAATCAAGAGAGATGGTTGTTCCATCTCCGCTATTTTTCCATGGTATATTATAGCCTTCTTTCGTGGACTTGTCTACTATTTTCAAAAACCAATCAAAAACCGCCGCGTACAAGCCCATTTCGGGCCGTACGCGGCGGTTTTTTGATTTTATTCAAAATGGCTCCCAGCTGAATTACCAGGAAAATCCGCTAAAGGGCCACTGGTAGTAGTAGCCGCTCTGGCCCTGCTGCTGCTGCTGTTGCTGTTGCTGCTGCTGATCCTGCTGGGTATTTTGCTGAACTTGGTTGTTCGCCTCGGTCTTGCTGTTCTTCTCATCGAAGGTGATGGTTAGCTTGACCTCCTTCTGCTGGCGCAGCACGGTGAGGGTTGCGGTATCGCGGGCCTTGTAATCGCTGGAAAGCGCGGCAGTCAGCGCGCTGGAAGAGTCGATGGCAGTATCGTTAATCGCGGTGATAATATCCCCGATCTGAAGGCCAGCCTTTTGCGCGCAGGAGCCATCGGCTACATACTGCACGGCGGCGCCGGCGGAAACGCCATATTTCTGTGCCTCGGAAGAGACATCGGTGACCTGAACGCCCATATAGGGCTTCCCGGTGACATAGCCGTGCTCAATCAAGTCGGACAGAATGTCCTTCACGTCGTTGATGGGAAGGGCGAATCCCAGACCCTCGGCTGAGACGCCGGAGGTGGACTGGGTGTACTTGGCGGAGACGATACCCACCACGTTGCCATAGCTGTCAAACAGCGGACCGCCGGAGTTGCCCGGGTTAATGGCGCAGTTGGTCTGAAGCACGTTCAGGGTTGTGGCCTCAGACTGTCCTGTGGTCGGATTAGTGCTGCTGGTGGTGATGAGCCGATCCAGCGCAGAAATGATACCGTCGGAGAGAGAATAGGTCAACTCACCCAAGGGGTTTCCGATGGCATAGACATTCTCGCCCACCACAAGCTTGTCCGAATCACCCAACGTAATGGGAGTCAGACCCGTGGTCTCAATTTTCAGCACGGCCACGTCGTTATCCTGCTCGCCGCCCACCAGTTTGGCGGTGTACTTGTCTCCGTTGGCAAAGGACACCTCAATAGAGACGGAGGAATCGTTTGCGGCATCCTCAATTACGTGGTAATTGGTGACGATGTAGCCATCTTGGGTCAGGACAAAGCCGGAGCCGGAAGCAGCTGAGGTAGTAGTCTGGCCGAAGATGTTCACTGAAGAAGTGGACACGGTGATGCCGACGCAAGAACCCAAGTTGGCAGCGTACAGTTCCTCAGGCGTCATCGTCTGGCCGCTGTTGCTGTTGACTACAGTCTGGACCTGCGGGCGATCACTTTCATACATGGTAGTGGCGTTGCCAAGTCCGGCTATATGCCCATACAGGGCGGCGCCTCCTGCCCCGGCCCCACCGCCCACCACGGCGCAGGCCAGCAGCTCAGCTGCAATTCGCTTTGCTGCACCCTTTTTTTTCGAGGGCTTGTGCTCCGTTCCTACGGGGCCTCCCTGGGTGGGAATGGGATCGGCGTAATCCCCGAAGCTTCCCCGATAGCCATCGTTCTCGCTATTATAAAAATTGAAGTCGCTCATTCCAATCATGCTCCCTTCAAAAATCTTTGGCTTTTGTGTTGCTCGCTTGAACTATGGATATCGTACTGCCAAAATGTGAAAAAAGCATGAAGAAAAAGGAAGCTTTTTTTGAACTTTTCCGAAATATTTTTTGACTTTGCATTATAATTTGTCGAACCGCCCGGACAAGATGGCGGCAATATCCCCAGCGGCGGCAGCCAGATCCGTCCGCAGGCCCCGAAACATTCCCATTCCGGACAGATTGAGTAGAACCAACAGCAAGATCGGGCCCAAAATCATACCCGGCACACCGGCCAGTTTCATTCCGACATAAATACTGATCAGAGAGAGGATCGGGGACAACCCTGTCTGATCCCCCACGAATTTTGGCTCCATGACCCGGCGATACATGGCGATCACACCCCAAATCACCATCATCTGAATGGCGTTGGGGTAATTCTGGGTAAATAGGGCAATCACCGCCCAGGGAACCATGACGGTTCCGGCTCCAATAATGGGGATGAAGTCCATAATGGCCAGGCCAAGCGCCAACAGCAGACCATATGGCTGCCGGGTTATCACAAATCCGGCCAGCAAAATAAAGAACACGCCGATGGACAGCAAAATCTGAGCTTTGAGATACCCGCCAAACGCGCCCAGCGCGGTGACCCGAACCTGGCTGAGAAAGCGGAGCACCCCTTCGTCCACGTTCTGGACCACCCGGGTCCGAAGATAGGGATAGTCGGCAGTTAAAAAAAACGTGGCCATAATAAAAATTACCAGTGCCACCAGGAATGAGGGTACCCCCATCGCCTTGTTCTTGGTATAATTTAACATCCCATCCAGCAAATTTGGTGTGGCGGTATTCAGCCAGTCCAGCAGTCCGTCTGTCACCGACTGTACAGAATCGTTCATTTGGGGAGGGACCAGGGTCCACAGGTGTGCGGAAAGTTCCTCCAGCCGGGTCAATGCCGCCTGAAGACTGGCCAGCAGCCCGTCCCAGTTTTGGGCCAGAGTGACCAGCTCATTCCCCGCCGCATAGACCAGTAAGCCCAACGCCGCCCCCAACAATCCGAAGAGCAGCAGCAGCAGCAGCAGCGTCAAAATCTGTCTGGACCAACCCACCCGGCGCTGAAACCACTTGACCAGAGGATTGAGTATAGCCGCCGCAATCAGCGCCACCACGAAGGGGGCAAAGAGGGACAACAAGCGCTGTCCAAAGCGCAGCAGGAGAAACAGAACCAGCAGTACCAACACCAGCCGAATCCCCAGCCGCAGCCATAGCCACCCGCGCTGACGCCAGGTTAATTGTCCAGGTCTCATCAATTTGGTCCTCCCTTTTTCCCGCTCAATATCCTATCTCAGCTTACCACAAAAAACGTGAATAAAATGTAAAACTTAGAATTTTTTGTGAAAACACCAACAAAACCGGCCGCCCCGAAAGAATACTTCAGGACGCCCGGTTCCATATTTATTCGATTCAAACTCGATAAATCAGGCCCACCAGATTTGGGCCGGCATTGATGGCAATCACGCCGCCGATGTAGAACTGCCGTACGGGTTCCTCCCCCAGTTCGCGGCAGCATGCCTCCAACAGTTTGTCGGCCTGATCAGGGTTGTTCGCCCGAATCAGCAGGTAGGGGGTGCCCGGTTCCCGCTCCGCCCTGCACAAATCCACCAGTGCGGAGATCACGTTTTTTTCTCCGCGCACCTTAGATAAAACCTTGGACTCTCCCTCCGTAAAGGTCATGATTGGCTTCAGGCCGAGAGCCTCGCCCACAAAGGCCGCCGCGGCAGACACCCGGCCCGATTTTTTGGCGAAGGTCAGATCCAAGGGGGCAAACACGACCCGCACATGGGCCATCCAGTCCCGGATGTAGTCTACAATCTCCAGGGCCTCCGCTCCGGCGGCAGCCATTTTCGCCCCCTCCATTACCGGCCAGCCATAGCTCATGGTATAGTTCCCGGCATCAATGATGTGAATGTGAAAACGGTCTCTTGCCTCTGGATGGTCCTCGTAAAATTCCTCTCTGGCTTGGATGGCATTCTGGTAGGTGGCCGAAGCCTTGGCGTTAATGGAAGTGTGGATCAGGTCGGTGTACCCCTCTTTCCACGCCTCTTCAAAGCACTGCTGAAACTGGAACGGTGTCAACTGGGCATGGGTGGGAATCTGCGATGCTGCCAACAGCATCGGGTAAAACTCCTCCGGGGAAAAGTCAAAGCCGTCCAGGTACTCCCGATCCCCCAAGGCAATGGGGAAAGGCAGCACCTGGATCCCCAACTCCTCCCGGAGCGCTGCCGGGATATCGGCGGCAGAGTCGGTGGAAAATTTAATATAAGCCATCTTGGCCTCCTCAACATCGGGCACAAACCCGCATTTGTCCTTATTATCACTCAATTATTATCGCAAAAAGAGGTGCCGTTGTCAATCGGGACAATTGGCCGCAGGGCTGGGCGGTCCGGCTGTATCCTCGTTCGGCTCGGGTTCTCTCTTTTGCAGCTTTTTTCTGGTCCCATCGGGGTACTGGATCTCAATGTCGTCCAGCTGGGCAGTAAGGCTGTGCCGATATGCGTCGATATACTCCCGGCGCAGAACGTCCCGCTCCTCCGTCTCCCGGGGTGTCAGCCCCTCCGGACTCTTGGCTTTTTTGGCCAAGATGTTAATCCGGTCAATGTTTGCCTGTTCCATCCATTTTCTCCTTCTTACCTGCTCGCTCACCCGGGCGCCGCCGCCAAAGCGGCTGTCCGGTGATGAAGCAATCTGGGGTTCCGGTTTCCACTCTCAGTCCGCCCATGTGCAGAATCATGTATATCGTTCCAGCACTAACATGGTGCGGCCTTTTTTCGACTGTCCGGGGACTTCCTTTACCACGCATTTACCCAGTCCTCGGCAGGTCAGCACGTCCCCCTCCACCACCTGCTTGTCCGCCTTGAGGCACTCCCGGTGGTTCACCGCCACCTTACCTGCGGAAATATATGCCGCTGCCTTGGACCGCGGCAGGGAAAATCCGGCGGACAGCACCGCGTCCAGGCGGGGGGTCGCCACCGTGTCCCGAATGACCTTTACCTGAGCGGGACGGGTTTCCAGCTCGGTCAACGGGATTTCCCGCAGCTCCACCTTCCACCGGCCCGCGCTTTCCCACTGGGACAAGAGAATTTGCAGAACCTCTCGAAGGAGGATCACCTGGCAGCGGCCGTCCTCCGGGAACAAAATATCTCCCAGCTTCTCCCGGGTCAGCCCAAGCCCCATAAGAGCCCCTAAAATATCCCGGTGGCTCAAGGATGCTCCGGCGGGAAACGTAGCCTCCACCGCCGCCAACGGGCCTTCGGCATCCGCCCGGAGGTTTTCCTCCTCCTGCCAGTCGGGCAGAAAAGCGCAGACGGTTCGCTCCGCCTCCTCATAGCCTCCCCAAATCAGATGCCGGGGCCGACCCCAGGCATTCAGCAGATCGGTCACGCAGGCCAACTCTCCGGGGGATAAAAAAGCAGTGTGGGCGGGGGCCCCCCGATCCCGGGTCTGCTCCGCCTTGTCCAGCACCCGCGCCAAAAGCACCCGCTCTTCCCCGCTGTGGGCGCAGCGGTCCAGCAGCTCCTTCTTGGTCAACGTCTTCCCTCCCCGCCATTCCATTCAGCTTTTAGTATAGGTTGCTCTGCCTTCCTTTGTCAATGGAAAAGGCTGTCCAGCTATCCATCGAATCTCCAGATGCAGCGCCGCCGGGAATTTTAAAAATCCAGACGCCCCTTGACAAGTTCGCGGCGCGGTGATATAGTGCAGACGTAAAATTAGTGTTGACGGAGACGAACCCGCGTCTGCCGCGTCCAGAGAGGGGCACAGTTGCTGAAAGTGTCCTACGCGCGCGTGCGGCTGTACCACTCCCGAGCAGCCCGGATCACAACCGGGACGGGCCCGCCCGTTACAGCGGTCACAAAGCGGCGGTTTTTAACCGCAAGCAGGGTGGAACCGTGGAGCGCATACCGCGCCTCACCCCTGAACAGATCAGGGGTGAGGCGTTTTTTCGTTTAACCCCGTGTGCCCCCTTACAAAGGGAGCAAATTGGGAAGGAGCAATTACAATGTCGGAAGAAAACAATCAGTTTACCTTTGAAAACCCCGAATACCGCAAAACCTATTGGCACACCTGCTCTCACGTCCTCGCGCAGGCGGTCAAGCGCCTTTACCCCGAGGTAAAGCTGGCCATCGGCCCCGCCAGCGCGGAGGGCTTCTACTATGATATGGACTCCCCCTTCCCCTTCACGCCTGAAATTCTGGAGCAGATTGAGGGGGAGATGCGGAAAATCTGCAAGGAAAAGCTGAAGCTGGAGCGATTTGAACTGCCCCGGGAGGAGGCCGTCCGCTTCATGGAGGAGAAGAGCGAGCCCTACAAGGTCGAGCTGATCCAGGATCTGCCCGAAGACGCCCACATCTCCTTCTACAAGCAGGGCGAATTTGTGGACCTGTGCGCAGGCCCCCACCTGGACTCCACTGGCCGCATCAAGGGCAACGCCCTGAAACTTACCGCCTGCAACGCCGCTTACTGGCGCGGCGACTCCAGCCGCCAGACACTCCAGCGCATTTACGGCATCGCTTTCCCAAAGAAGGAAGATCTGGACGCGTACCTGGAGCGCATTGAGGAGGCCAAGCGCCGCGACCACCGAAAGCTGGGCAAGGAACTGGGCCTGTTCGCCCTGATGGATGAGGGCCCCGGGTTCCCCTTCTTCCTGCCCAAGGGCATGGTGCTGCGCAACACCCTGTTGGACTACTGGCGCCAGGTCCACAAAAAGGACGGCTATGTGGAGATCTCTACCCCCATCATTCTGAACCAGGAGCTGTGGCACCGCTCCGGCCACTGGGATCACTATAAGAACAACATGTACACCACCGTCATCGACGGGGAGGACTACGCCGTCAAGCCCATGAACTGCCCCGGCGGCATGCTGGTATACAAGACCGAGCCCCACTCCTACCGCGATCTGCCCCTGCGTGTGGCCGAGCTTGGCCTGGTCCACCGCCACGAGCTGTCCGGCGCCCTGCACGGCCTGTTCCGGGTCCGCTGCTTCACCCAGGACGACGCCCACATCTTTATGACCTGGGATCAGATGGAGAGCGAAATTCAAAACGTGGTCCGCCTGTTTGACGAGGTGTACTCCGTCTTTGGCCTGAGCTATCAAATCGAGGTATCCACCATGCCCGAGGATCACATCGGCGAGAAGGAAACCTGGGACTTTGCCACCGAGACGCTGAAAAAGGCCATTGAGCACATGGGCAAGGAATACGTCATCAACGAAGGCGACGGGGCCTTTTACGGACCCAAGCTAGACTTCCATCTGGCCGACTCTCTGGGCCGGACCTGGCAGTGCGGCACCATTCAGCTGGATATGCAGATGCCCGAGCGCTTCGATCTGGAATATGTGGGCGAGGACGGCCAGAAACACCGTCCCGTCATGATCCATCGCGTGGTGCTTGGGTCCATCGAGCGGTTCATCGGCGTTATTACCGAGCATTTTGCCGGCGCAGTCCCCACCTGGCTCAACCCGGTCCAGGTGAAGGTTCTGCCCATTACCGACCGGGCCGCCGGCTACGCCGACGAAGTGTCCAAGCAGTTGGACGCCGCTGGCTTCCGGGTGGAGGTGGACCACCGCAACGAAAAGATCGGCAAAAAGATTCGCGAGGCCCAGCTGGAGAAGATCCCCTATATGCTCGTGGTTGGCGACAAGGAGGCCGAAGAGGGCACCATCTCTGTCCGGCACCGCGTCGAGGGCGATCTGGGCAGCATGTCCCTGGACGACTTCACCGCTCTGCTCCGCCAGGTGGTGGACAGCAAGGCCAACAAATAACCATCTGTACCGTTCCATGATCCGCCGGGAGCCTTCTCCCGGCGGATCATGGCTGTCAAAAAAACTCCCCGCAGGGAATCCTCGCAGAATTCCGTCCCCCGCAGCCAGCGGAATCCAAATAAAATCTGTCAGTTCCAAAGACATGTATGAACTGACATCTCTCATGGAAGCTGTACCGACGTTTCCGCTCGGAATCGAGGTGCAGCTTGCGTACTTGCCCCCTCGAAAAGGATTCGCCATTTTTTGACTTTGCCCACCTGCTGTGGTATTCTGGGGACAAGAATCATTTGGCATACCGACAGCCTGCGGTGTGCCTTGAGGAGGAGCACCATGAAAAACAAAAAATCCATGTACGCGCTGAGTTACGGCCTGTTTGTTCTCACCGCCCGCCAGGGGGAAAAAGACAACGGCTGTATCATCAACACCGCCACGCAGGTGACCACCACCCCCAACCGCATCACCATCGCGGTGAACAAGAGCAACTTCACCCACGACATGGTGCTGAACACCGGGGTCTTTACTCTGTCTATCGTGTCTGAGCAGGCGGGGTTCAGCCTGTTCCAGCGTTTCGGATTCCAGTCCGGTCGGGATGTGGACAAGTTCACCGGGTTTGAGCCCCATACCCAGCGGGGAGAAAATGGGGTTCTCTTCGTGACCCAGGGGACGAATGCCTGGCTGTCCTGCCGCGTGGTATCCACGCTGGATCTGGGCTCTCACACGCTGTTCTTGGCAGACGTGGTGGACGGGGACATGCTGTCCTCTGACCCAAGTGCCACCTACGCCTACTATCAGGCCCACATCAAGCCAAAGCCTCAGACGGAGGCGTCGGCCGCCCCCACCGCGAAAAAGCGCTGGGTGTGTACCGTGTGTGGCTATGTCTACGAGGGGGACTTCCTGCCGCCCGATTTTATTTGTCCTGTGTGCAAGCACCCGGCCGAGGACTTTGAACCACTGGACTGATCGGTTCCGCCATTTTCATGCCGCTTTATCTCAGAAGACAAAAACGCGCCCGTTTCAAGGCCTATGTGCTTGAAACGGGCGCGTTTTATATGGGGTCTTTGTGAGCCGCAACCTCCTTTGAGGTGCATTCACTTGTGCAATGGATCGCTTTCTTCTTCGATGACCATAACACGGATCTCCAACACCCGCCGATGCTCCACCCGGGTAACGGTGACATCCAGTCCCTCGGCCCGGAAGTGGTCCCCCTCCTCCGGTACCCGGCCCACCTGCTCCATCACCCAGCCGGAGACAGTCGCGGCGCCGCAGGTCCCTTTTACTTGAAATAGGTCATACATGTCGTCCAGATCGGCGGAGCACGCAATGAGATAGCTGCCGTCGCTCTGCTTTTGGAATATCTCAATCACCTCGTCGTGCTCATCCCAGATTTCGCCCACCAGCTCTTCCAGGATATCCTCCAGGGTAGCGATACCCTCGGTACCGCCGTACTCGTCCACCACCACGGCCATGTGGGCCTTATTTTTCTGCAAAATGCGCAACAGATCAGAAATTTTGGTATTGCCCGTGGTATAGAACACCGGAGATTTCAGGTTTTTCACCATGGTCTCTCCCCGGTAGCGCCCGGCGTAAAAATCCTTCTCGTGGATTACCCCTACGATATTGTCTATGGTATCGTGGTAGATGGGGATGCGGGAGTACCCGCTTTCCACAAACAGGGCGGCCACCTCCTCCATCGTGCTGTTTTCTTCGGCAGCCAGCAAATCCACCCGGGGGGTAAGAATTTCCGACACCTCCATGTCATTGAACTCGATAGCGTTGCGGATTAAATCGCTCTCATGTTCATCCAGGCCACCCTCGGTCTCCGCCTGGTCCACCATACCCACCAGTTCCTCTTCGGTAATGCTGTCGTCCATTTTGTTGCGGAACACACGGCTGAGCAGGTACTTCCACCAGGTGAACAGAAGGTTGACTGGGGTCAGGACCACCATGAACACACTCAGCAGCGGGGCGGCAAACATGGCCCAGTCCTCCGGATTCTCTTTGGCCAGACTTTTGGGAGACACTTCCCCAAACAACAGGATAATGACCGTCAGAGCCACCGTGGCCACAGTCGGACCGTACTGCTGAAACCACTTGGTACACAACACCGTGGCCACCGTAGTGGCCGTGATATTCACAATGTTATTGCCAATCAGAATCGTAGACAACAGCTTACTGTACTCCTCCTCCAGCTTCAGGGTTTTGGCGGCCCGAACATTTCCTGCGTCGGCCCTGGTGCGGAGGCGAATGCGGTTTAAGGAGGTAAAGGCAGTCTCAGTCGCGGAGAAATAGGCGGACATCGCTACCAAAATCACCAGAACGACGATCATGCCGATATCGGCACTGTCAAATTCCATTGTAGAACGATCAACTCTGCTTTCTTCAATTTTTTCCCTTAATCTGGAATCTTGTGTATTTGCATTGGAGTATATCATACCCACATTGGGATTGCAATGAATTTTCAGCTGGCTTTTCACAGCAAAATGAATGTTTTCCCCCTTTCATCCCGCATTTTACCGGATTTTTACGCGAAAAATCCAAAAAAACTATTGACGCATCCCATTCGGCTGTGCTATAGTGATTCTACCTGTAAAGGGGCTTTTTGTCGTACGCGTTCTTGCGGTGTTTGACGTGCGACCCCCTTCTCCACACATGATTGGATACAGGGAGGCAATTTGCCGGATCCTACCGCAGCGTTGACGTTGTCAGTGCGTCTTTTTTGCCGCTGGATCCGGCCGTATGAGCTGGATCCGGCGTTTTGCTTTTCTGGCGGCGTCCGTATACGGCTCAACTCATGCAGCCCCCCAAGGGGAGGCTGCCACATCAAAAGGAGGTGCCGAACAAATGGCAAAGGCCGGCGCACGCATCAAGATCACCCTACGGTGCTCTGAGTGCAAGCAGAGAAACTACAACACCATGAAGAACAAGAAGAACACCCCTGACCGCCTAGAATTGAACAAATACTGCCCCTTCTGCAAAAAGCACACTGTCCACAATGAGACGAAGTAATGCCGTCTCACAGGCTGAAAGGAAAGAAGGGTAACGCAAATGGCTGAGA
>JAYFPV010000360.1:0-1975 GCA_034927465.1 Lawsonibacter sp. | reverse complement strand
ACATGGAAGGGAACCCTGACGGTTCCCTTCCATATCATCCTTCCCTCCGAAACCTTTGGATTGAGGCTTTTTTGACAGTCTCAGACGGCTCCCCTCCGTCAAGGGGAGCCGTCCTTTTTATTATGGCATGAGCTCCTGGCGCAGCTTTTCCAACGCCTTGCGCTCCAACCGGGACACCTGAACCTGGGACACACCAACGACCCTCGCGGTCTGCACCTGGGTCATTCCCCGGTAGTAACGCAGCAGCAACACCTGCTGCTCCCGCTCCGGCAGCGCGGCAATGGCAAGACGGAGGGTGAGTCGCTCCACCAGCATTTCCTCTTCCCCTCCCGCGGAAAGCACGCCTTCCAGGGTCAGGCCGCCGTCCCCCGTTTCAGACTGAAGGGAAATGACCGGCTCACTCGCCGTCTCAGCGGCGGCAATGTCCTCCGGAGTCAGTCCTGTGTCCTCAGCCAACTCCGACAGGGTGGGCTCCCGCCCCAATTCTGTGGAAAGTCTGCTGCGCACACACCGGATGGTGGTTCCGCGCTCCTTCAGCCCACGGCTCACCTTCATTGGTCCGTCGTCCCGAAGAAAGCGGCGGATCTCCCCGGCAATTTTCGGAACCGCATAGGTGGAAAACTGGGTCCCAAATTCCGGATCAAACCCCTGAACCGCCTTGAGAAAGCCCAAACAGCCCAGTTGGTACAGATCATCCGGCTCCACGCCGCGGCCATAGTATCGGCGCACCACGCTCCAGATCAGGCCGTTGTTTTCCTGAAGCACCTGCTCACAGGCCCGGCTGTCTCCGCTGCGGGCTGCCCCCAGCAGGGACGCCGATGTCGGTGTGCCGCTCACCGCCCGGCGCGGCGGGCGATTTTCCGCCGCATCGTTACCGTGGTACCTTTCCCCGGGTTAGAGCGCACCTTCAGTGTATCCATAAAGCTCTCCATAATAGTAAAGCCCATGCCGGAGCGCTCTTCGTTCCCCGTGGTAAACAGCGGCATTCTGGCCTGCTCCACATCAGCAATGCCCACCCCTCCATCCCGAACCACGATTTCCAGAGAATGGTCCTCCAGAATCCGGAGCTTCATGGAGATTTTTCCCAACGTGTCCGGATAGGCATGGACAATGGCATTGGTCACCGCCTCGCTGACAGCAGTCTTTACATCGTTGATCTCCTCCAGTGTGGGGTCCAGCTGGGCAGCAAAGCAGGCCGCCGCCGTCCGGGCAAAGCCCTCGTTGGCCGAGCGGCTGAGGAACTCAAGATTGACGTGATTTTCTATTTTCATTATGTAGGTCCTCCTCTGTATGAGACTAAGGGACGGCCCCTTCCTGCCCTCCCCCTGTCGTTTTCATTCAAATTGGATCAGGCGCTGCAGCCCGGCAGCCCGGAACACTTTTCCGGCTTGATCAGGCGTATTGACCACCCGCATGGACCCCCGAACCTGGCCCATCCGCTTTCGGGCCCGCAGCAACACTGCGATGCCGGAGCTGTCCGTAAAGGTCAGATTTCTGAAATCCAGTGTCAGTTCTTTTGGCAATGCGGCATCGATTCTCCGATCTAGTTCCTCCATTACCGCTTTCGCCCCATGGTGGTCCAACTCGCCGGATACCGAGGCCGTCAGCCGTCGGTTCTCCTCTGTACAAATGACAGCCATGGATACACTCCTTTCCAAAGACGGAGGCACTGCCGCCCCGCCCGTTCTATCTACACCGTGCCCATACATCGGCTGATCTGATTATAGGACAGGCTTTGGGTCGTATTTTGCCTCTTCTTGTCCAGGAAAATATTTCCCATCCAGTTATTGTTTCACAATATCTGCAAATAATTCTCCTGTGGCTTAAAAAGATTGTAAAATATTTCTTTTACAAACGACTTGTTTTGTTCTATGATTAAGTTTTAGAATCCAACACAATTCAGAGACGGGAGGATTACGCCGTGTCTCGCGAACTGCACCTGACCTCCTGCAGCATTGCACCCCAGCTGGTGCGG
>JAYFPV010000318.1:0-3422 GCA_034927465.1 Lawsonibacter sp. | reverse complement strand
TCGGTAGACAGCTTAATTTTGGCGCAAAACTTGCTGCCGGATCTGGGAAAGCATAAGCTGGACATTGTGGCCGAGCACCTCCATTTGCCGGCCTTCAACCACCACAGAGCCAGTGACGATGCGGCAGTTGTGGCCTATATGCTGCCGCATTTCTTCCACATGCTGGAGCAAGCTGGCCTGCACCACTTGGGTCAGATCAACGGCTATATGCCAAAGCTGCGCAAGGAGGGGAAAGCCAAACGCCAGCCCAAGCACCTGATCGTGCTGGCCGAGAACCAGACCGGCTTGCGCAACCTGTACAAGCTTATTTCCCTGTCCCATTTGGAGCACTTCCGACGCGTGCCGATCATCCCAAAGTCCCTGATCAACCAAAATCGGGAGGGGCTGATTCTCGGATCCGCCTGCGAGGCGGGGGAAGTGTTTGAGGCGGTGACCCGGGGAAAAGATTGGCAGGAGCTGAAGCGAATCGCCTCCTGGTACGACTATTTAGAGATTCAGCCCATCTGCAACAACATGTTTATGCTGCGAAAGGGCATGGTCCGCAGTGAGGAGGAACTGAGGAACTTCAACCGCACTATTGTAAAGCTGGGGGAGGAGATGGGCAAGCCGGTTTGCGCCACCGGAGACGTCCATTTTCTGGACCAGGAGGACGAGATCTATCGGCATATTCTTCTGGCCTCGAAGGGCTTTGAGGATGCCGACGAGTCCCTGCCTATCTACTTTAAAACCACCGACGAAATGCTGAAGGAGTTTTCTTATCTTGGGGCGGAGAAGGCGCGGGAGGTAGTGGTGGAAAACACGAACCGGATCGCCGACTGGTGTGACCCTATCGAGCCATTGCCCAAGGGGCTGTTTGCCCCAAAACTGGAAGATTCCGACGGGGAACTCAAGCGCTTGGTCTGGGGAAAAGCATATGACCTTTATGGAGAAACTCCGCCTCAGATTGTAGTGGATCGCATCGAGGCGGAGTTGGGGGACATCATCCGCTGTAAGTATGACGTCATTTACATGTCCGCACAGAAGCTGGTGCAGAATTCCCTGGAACACGGCTATCTGGTGGGGTCACGGGGATCGGTGGGCTCCTCGCTGGTGGCCTTTATGTCTGGAATTACAGAGGTAAATTCCCTGCCTGCCCACTACCGGTGTCCAAATTGCAAGCATTCCGATTTTGAATTTGGTTCTGCCAACGGGTATGGCTGCGGTGCGGATATGCCGGACGCCGACTGTCCCGTTTGTGGCACAAAGTATGTGAAGGACGGCTTCAATATTCCCTTTGAGACTTTTTTGGGCTTTGGCGGAGACAAGGTGCCGGATATTGACCTGAATTTTTCAGGGGAGTACCAGTCCAGCGCCCACCGGTATACCTTTGAACTGTTTGGCCAATCCCACGTGTTTCGGGCAGGCACCATTGGTACCGTGGCCGAGAAAACTGCGTTTGGCTATGTGAAAAAGTATCTGGATGAGAAGGGAAAGACCGCTTCCAAGACAGAGGAAAATCGACTGGCGATCGGTTGCACCGGCGTCAAACGGACCACGGGGCAGCATCCGGGCGGCATGGTCGTTATACCACAGGACAAGGAAATCTACGATTTCTGTCCGGTTCAGCATCCGGCCGACGACCCAGACAGCAACATCATTACCACCCATTTTGAATATCACTCCATGGAAAGCAATTTGCTGAAGCTCGATATGCTGGGCCACGATGACCCGACCATGATCCGTATGCTGGAGGATCTAACCGGGGTGAATGCCCGGGAAATTCCGCTGGATGACCAGGATACCATGTCCCTGTTCAGCTCCTCCAAGGCGCTTGGCTATGAAAATAATAAGATTTTGGGTCCCACCGGCGGCACTGCCATTCCGGAGTTTGGCACTTCATTTGTCCGGGGTATGCTGGAGGAAACCCAGCCCAAGCAGTTTGATATTCTGGTTCGGCTGTCCGGTTTTTCCCATGGCACCGATGTGTGGCTTGGCAACGCCCGCGACCTGATTCTGAATCTGGGCATCCCGGTCGGGGATGCCATCGGATGCCGCGACGATATTATGCTCTACCTGATTAAGATGGGGCTCAACCCAAAGCGGGCCTTCAAGATTATGGAGGCGGTTCGAAAGGGGAGGGGCCTGCCCGATGGGGCGGAGGACGAGATGAAGGCGCACAACGTGCCGGACTGGTACATCGGATCCTGCAAAAAAATTGCCTATCTGTTCCCAAAGGCCCACGCCGTAGCCTATGTGATGATGGCCTTCCGCATCGCCTGGTTTAAGGTTCATCGGCCGCTGGCCTTTTATGCGGCTTACTTCTCCATCCGGGCCAAGGCCTTTGACGAGGCGTTTATGTGCCGGGGGATGGATGTCTGCCAGCAGAAGATGCGTCAGATCATCGCCAAGGACAAGGAGGCCACCGCCGTGGAGCAGGACATGCTCACCACATTGGAGGTGTGCTACGAATTCTATCTGCGGGGCTTTACCTTTGATCGATTGGACTTATACCAATCAAAGGCGATTCATTTTACTGTGGACGAGGAGCAAAACGCCCTTCGCCCTCCCTTTGTCTCGGTGGCCGGACTGGGCGAGACGGCGGCCATTTCCTTGGCGGAGCAGCGAAAGGGGAGAATCTTCATCTCCATTGAAGAGGTCTCCGCCGCCTGCCCCAAAGTATCGAAAACCCATATTGAGCTATTGAAAAATGCGGGAGCCTTTGGAGATTTGCCTGAGACCAGTCAAATCAATCTGTTTTCCATGCTGATGTGATGGTGGCGGAAACTGTCATTTTTTAAGTTGGCTGCGGCTTGCTACACTCACGGACGGTTCGCCAACGGCGAACCGTCCGTACCCTTACAAGCCGAGATGCGTTTTCTCCGACGCACAGGTCGCCAGAGAAAACAATTGAATTTTTTTGTGCAGTGCGGCACGAACTCCGCGAGTTTTTTAGACAGGTTGTGCCCACACGGTGGGGCAGCAGTTAGGTCGTCAAGTTTCCGGAATTTTTCGTTTTTGCCATTTGGACGGAAGATAGGAGGAAGCATCATGTTCAAACGAGAACGAATCTATCAACTGACCTTTGCTCTGTTTTTGCTGTCCATCTATGGCATGGCCCATTGGCTGCAGGATGATATCCCGTTCTATTTTTGCCTTTTTTCCGCATGTGTGTGTTCCGTTCTCTCGTTCCGTTTTCGGCAAATTCGATGCCCGCACTGCGGGAAAATTATTCATCAATATTGGCAGCACTTCCGGTATTGTCCATACTGTCGAGGGGCGCTGGAGCAGGGGCAGACCGAGGATTAAATCCCGGGCTGCCCCTGTAGCTATACGACTCATATTTTTGGAATTCCATATCCTTATTTTGGAGGATATGCTATTGACGATTCTTCCTCAAAGTAGTATATTAGCGTGGTAAAGAATAAAAGCGGAAGGGAGAAGTC
>JAYFPV010000444.1:0-6409 GCA_034927465.1 Lawsonibacter sp. | reverse complement strand
GCAACATTCTTGGCCCCGGTGTTGGCGTTGGCAACAATCAGATAAACCTCGTTGTACACCACTCAAATGGCAGCCACGTTGGTAACAGGGGCAGAAAATGCTCCGGTTCCATCCTGGGCGTTGGCAGACAAGTTGTTCATGGCTATCCCCAAATCCAATTCGCCCGCGTTGATCAGGTTCATATTTTCGACCGAAGCACCCGTGGACTGGGCTGTGATGGTAATCTTCTGATCTGTCAGTTTGTTGTTAATGGCATTGGCCATCGCGCCGCCCAGCGCGAAATAGGTGCCGCCGGTGGAGCCGGTCCCCATCACCAGATCCTGAGGTTTAACCGTGGGCGCAGGAGCGGCGCTGCCGGAACTGGCGCTGCTAGTTTGTGCGGTACCTCCGGAGGGTTTACTTCCGCCGCAAGAAGCCAGCAAACCGATGGTCAGGGCGCAGGTAAGAGCCAGGGACAGAATTTTTTTCATGCTATTTTCCTCCTTAAATTATGTCGATACGTTTCTTCCTTCTTTCCAGTCATCCTTTTATGGCACGCCACGGCACTAGACCAAGGCGGTATGCCCCATTGCAGGGATCATCAGGCTTCCTCACCCAGACAAACCATTTTACCGTTTTTGACAATCACAATTTCCTCGGCCGTGCCTTCATCAAAGGTAATCGTGGAGTTGTACTGTACCATGTCAATGTGAACGGTAGAGCGGGCGGGCTGACCGTAGTAGAAGCCGTTGCCCATGGCAATGTGGCAGGTGCCCCGCGCCTTCTTTTCTTCCTCAAAGTCACCGTTGAACATACAGGCCGGGTTTAGCCCAATTCCGATTTCCGCGATGTTGTCCGAATCCTTGACCTCCGCAATCTGCCGGCGAATCTCCTTGCAGATCTTTGCGTCGCCGCCCACAACCTCCTCGATTCGGCCCGCCTCGATCTTCAGCTCCACCGGAACGGACGGGCAACCGTAATAGCAGATGGGACCGTCGATCACCAGCTTGCCGTGGGTGCTCCCGATCACAGGCCCCAGGGAAACTTCCACGTCCGACCACGCCATCGCGTCCCCCGGGTTCCGGGCAATGCCGCACTCGATGATGGGCTCCATCTGGTTCATTTCCATGTACAGATCCGTCCCCGCTGGGGTGGTGATATGGGCCATTTTGTGCCCGCGCCAGATCGCCTGCAGCTTCTCCCCGTCCGCATACACCGCTTCATAGTCCGCCAGGGCCCCGCCACGCGTGAAGTTGTCAATGTCGCGCAGGCAGATGGACACCTCCCGCAGCTTCTTTTGGTTGATGAGCTCCTTCAGGTGGTTGTTGTAAATGGCCGCCCCAGAGGCCGTCGTCATCCCCACAAACACGTCGCAGGCATCCATTCCAAGCTCCAGAGACTTTGGGAAACTGGTCGCCTTATCCTTTCCTCGAATCGGCATCATGTAAATTCCGTACTCTGCTCCGCACTTCAGGGCCGCCGAAGCCATCGCATTCGCCATCCGCATGTCCGTCTGCGGGTCGATGACAATCAGGACCTCTTCCCCCGGCTTCACTCCCATTAGGTTGGATAAGATGTAATCCGCTCTCTCCATACATTCTATAATGCGATTGTCTTCCATAATGTTCAATTTCCTCCTCATTTTAATTGTGGGGCTCCCCGCTTTGTACGCGTTTACTTCATTATACGTTCATTTTTGGAGTAAATCAACCATTTTTTTGTTTTTTCCGAAATAGACAATTTTTCCTGTTTCTCACTGTAGTTTATTCTATAATTTCAACTTATTTTTTGTATTTTCTTCATTTTTCTTTATTTTTATTGAAATTTTATCTTATTTTTTTCATGTTAAAATTCCAATTTTTTTCTTTTCAAATGTTTTTCTCAAAAATTTTATTCTCTTATGGCATTTTTTGTAATTTTTGATTCTTTTTTGTTTTCAGATGTTTTACTTGCTTTTTTCTAAAAACCTGTTACCTTATTCTTTAGAAACATTCGTCCTCTCGGGACGCAAAGTCGAAAGAGGAGTGAACCGAATGCGGGAAAACCTGTCCTATGAACAGATGAGCCCATTAGAGCGAATCCAGGTAAAGATGCCCGTTCTGAGCAAAACCCATAAAAAAATCGGCGAGTTTATTGTGAATCACTATGACAAAGTCACGTTCTACACTTCCGCCAAGCTGAGCCAAGACTGCGGCGTCAGCGAATCCAGCGTCATCCGTTTGTCTACTGCGCTTGGTTATTCTGGGTACACCGAGATGCAGCGTGCTCTCCAGAACATTTTAAGAAGCCAGCTTTCCATTAGTAAACGGCTTGATCTGATCACAGCCCACGTCACCGACAGCGACAGCATCATGCACATGGTGCTTCAAAAGGGAATTGAAGGCCTTCAGCGCACCATTCTGGCTCTGGATAAGGAAAACTTTCAAAAAGCGGTGGATCTTCTGGCTGGCGCCAAACGGGTTTTCCTGTTCGGCTCGCGCAGTTCTTATGCACTGGTTTACTTTTTTGCGCTGGAACTCCGCTGGATTCGGGACAACGTGTTTGCCATCAACACCCAATCATCCGAATTTGATGCACTGTCCTGTCTGGAAGCGGGCGACGTGTTTTTAGCCATCAGCATGCCACGCTACCTGCGTAGCACCACTCAGGCCCTGTCTCTAGCCTATCGGGCCGGCATTCCCACCATCGCGCTCACCGACCGTCTCTCCTCCCCTTTGATTCCATTTGCGACCGTGCCGCTTCTGATAGACAACGAGATCTTTTCTTATTCGGATAACATTGTCCCGGTCACCAGCGTGATTACCGCCCTGCTCAACGCCGTGGGCGTAGCTACACACCCCAAGAGCAACGAAGCGCTGGCCCGCAACGAGCAGGTTTGGGAATATTTTAATCTCTATCTCCAGTAACAAGCGTCCACACAAAAAAACAGGCACAGTGAGGAGTTCATCCCTCACTGTGCCTGTCATTCTTTTTGTGCCATATACGGAATTGGACCGAATATCACATTGCCGTCTTCAACGCCTGAGCAATCTGATCCGGGCAAGAGGTTGACTTCATCCCACATCGGATTCCCTCCATGCGAGCAACCACATCCTCCACCTTCATGCCCCGCAGAAGCGTGGACAGCCCCTGCAGATTTCCGTTGCAGCCACCCACTGCCTCCAGCGACTGGACCACTCCGTTCTCCACCTCGATGGTAAACTTCTTGGAACAGACGCCTTTTGGCTTATAAGTAATAGTCATATTCTTCCCACCTTTCCAAGCCATTGTAACACAAACACGTATAAAAATTCAAGCCTGCAACTCCGGACGCCCCCATTTCAGTCCAGAGGTGTTTTCCAATTTGTGTACAAGTGGCAAAGAAAGGTGGTGTTAGTCTCAGGCCTGTCGGATCTCGAGCTGCAGCCGGTCGGCAATCATGGCGATGAATTCCGAATTGGTGGGTTTCCCTTTGGCATTGGACACTGTATAGCCAAAATATTTTTGCAGCGTCTCCAAGTCGCCCCGATCCCATGCCACTTCGATCGCGTGTCGAATGGCCCGTTCCACCCGGCTGGCCGTGGTATTAAACCGCTTTGCAACCTCAGGGTAAAGTACCTTGGTCACCGCGTTGATCACATCCATATCATTCACCGTGATCAAAATGGCATCTCTTAAATATTGGTACCCCTTAATATGGGCCGGCACCCCCACTTCATGGATAATTGCAGTCACTTGTGACTCCAGATTCAGTCTTTTGTTGTCTTTCTCCGGTTCAAGGCCCCCCACTGATGAAACTTGACGGATGCGCTCACACACCGTGCTCACCCGACAGGGCTTTGTAATATAATAATCCGCGCCCTTGGACGCGGCAACTTCGGCCACATTTCCGCGGATGTAGCTGGATAAGATTAAAACCTTCGGCCGACGTTCAAGCTTAGAAAATTCTTCCAATACTTCCAGCCCATCCATTCCAGTCAGAACCATTTCCATCACAATGGCATCCGGCTCCAACTCCCGGGCCATTCTGACCAACTCTGTCCCGTCTCCGGTCTGTCCAACCACCTGAATGTCGGGTTCTCCGGCCAAGCCAAATACAAAGTTGTGACGAAGCTCTTCCCCTGTGTCGGCAAGCAAAATTCGTTTCGTGGTCTCCATCAGTCAGTCCTCCTATCAATATAGCCCCAAATTCGCGCCGCGCCTGCGCGTTTCGACTAGCCCTTTATAATTTACCATAATCAGACAGTATACGCAATAGATTTCTTCCAAATAATGTCAAAAATGTTTCCTAAATTTTCGACTTTTTTCTCTTTTCTGTCTGTATTTTTTGGGATTTTTCTTTGTAATTTCGGTAATTTTGTCTAAAAATTGTTTGGTTTTATATCCTATTATGTCTTTGCTTCTCATTAGCGGTGATTGAGTATTCCCATATAAATGGTGGAAGAGCATACTTGCTCTTCCACCATTTTTTACATACCGCCTGCTGCCCGACACATGGTTTCCGCAAAAATTCCATAGCCCCTGGTCGGATCATTGACCAGAACATGGGTCACTGCACCTACAAGTCTGCCGTCCTGAAGAATTGGCGAGCCCGACATTCCCTGCACGATTCCGCCGGTCGCCTCCAGCAATTCCGGGTCTGTGACCTGGATCATCAAACTTCTGGTTCCGTCTCCGTCGGCCGAGACATGTGTGATCTTTACGTCAAACTCCTCCACCTGATCTCCCCGAATATTAGACAAAATAGATGCCTCTCCCACATGAATCTGTGCCCGGGTGGCCACCTCCACCGGCTCCAGCCCGTCTGTCATTTCTCCGTCTGACAGCTGGCCAAAAATTCCGCGGTCAGTGTTAGCATATAAATTGCCCAAATCCCTAGTCAGATCAAACTGGCCATGGAGTTCTCCCGGCTGTCCGCTTAGCCCCTTCTTTACATCGGATACGGTAGCCCCCATAATGCTGCCAGACTCCAGCGGCATCAACATTGAGGTATCCACGTCGTTGATGCCATGACCCAGCGCGGCAAACGACCCGGTCACAGGATCATAGAAGGTCATCGTGCCAATGCCTGCCATAGAGTCCCGAAGCCACACCCCTAATTGATAAACACCTTGGCTGTTTTCCACCGCTTCTGCCGTCAACTGAACCTGTCGCTGTCCCCGCATCGCTTGAATGATAATGGGATCTCCCGCACACTGCTTTACCACATCATGAACCTGCTCGATGGTATCCACTTCGTCCCCGTCGATGTGGGTAATCACATCTCCCGTTTTTAACCCGCAATCCCGACCAGGATACTGCATTCCATCCTCTGTTTCCACAGGGGACATGCCTACCACCAGCACGCCGTCAGAAAACAGTTTGATGCCAACTGCACGCCCCAGAGGGATCACCTTCGTTCCGATTGCTGGCTCTGCCTGCACTGTGGTGGAAACCCTAGGCACCTCCAGCACTGCAGGCGCAGTCACTGCTACGGTCCTCCCCTGATCTCCCGCCAGAAATACGGCCAACAACAGACAAATGGCGGCCACGGCAGTCACCGTCCCCACGAGGCCGGGACTCCCTTTTTGTCTTGGCTCTTGTTCCACTGCTCCACCCCCTTTCGCCGCTGCCAAACGGCTGTCTCACACGTCCCTCCGGTTACTTTCGGAATGACGTCGCCTGGTTCGGCCACAGTTGCTTTCGCCTTTCTGTGGCTGATTTTTATCCATTTTCATGACAAATCGATAAAAATCAACAAGCAGGCGGCACGACTGCCGCCCGCTCTTTCATTATGGCCGAGGATGAAGTCCTTCAACCGAGGAGAGCCCTTCCAGCCTTTCCAGTCTTGCCGGCAAAAAGTCCGGTACTGCTGGACTGGTGCAGTCTGGCTGGTGTTCTACGGTTAATCTGGAAATTTTATTTTTGCTGTGTTTTTAATCGTTTTCGTTTTGAGATTTCAAACCGCAGGCCTGCCTTTTGCCATTCAATTTAGCATCGCTGCTCTGGAATATTTTCATGGATTGCTCCGCTTGACTTTGGGCAACCTAGAAATAGCTCGCCAGAAAATTGTACGCCTGCACTTTATTTGTTTTCATTTTTTGAGATCTGTTTCTCTAGTCTGACGGAACGGTGGTATCCATTGACAATTCTTCTTCCAGCTTTTTCAGCTCTCCAAGCGTGGATACGCTGATGCTGCTCTCCAGCAGGCGAAGCTGAGCCTTGGCCGGCATCCTGTCCCAATAAGACAGCAAAACCGGATCGTGACCGACTACATCCTGCGGTAAACGATAATATGATTTCATCGTCTCCCCTCCTTTTCTTCAGTGTTCCCGGCGCAATAAAAAACATGCAAAAAAACGGTCTGCCGCAAACATGCGACAGACCGTTCTCATCCATTTTTGAACTTGAATCTTACTCTTCGACCTTCGGCTCCTCTGAAACAGGGGACTCTTCGACAGGACTTTCGGCA
>JAYFPV010000162.1:0-3688 GCA_034927465.1 Lawsonibacter sp. | reverse complement strand
TGCGGGGAGACGGAGCCACTGGTGGAAGTGGCGAACTGCCTGGACCGCGTGGAATACCGCACCGCCCTGTCCGGATTTTTGGGCGAGGGGATGTCCTTCGCTTCTGCCCGGCAGGCGGCGGTGGGGGACGTACTTGGCTGTAAGGCTGAATTGCTTTCCACGCCAAACAACAATTTGGGTGTGGAGTACATTCGGGCGCTGAACGCCATAGGTAGCGCGATCCGCCCCATGACCGTGCTGCGCCGGGGAGCCGCGCACAACAGCGTCCCGGTGGCTGCAGTCGGGCAGGGCGAAAAAACGGTCCGTTCCGACTCTTCTGCTGCGGACATGCCCCAATTTGTATCAGCTACCCAGATTCGGCTGGATTTGCTGGATGAGCGGTGGGACCACGCGGAGCCCTATTTGTTTTTTGGGGGCCGTCAGCTGCTGGAGGAACGGATGGTTGGTCTGCCCGAGCTGCAGCGGGTCGAGCGAGCTGTATTGACACGCCTGCGCACCATGACCGCTGCCGATTGGGCCGAACTGCCAGATGCGGGAGAGGCGGAGGGCTTGCCGCGGCGACTGGAGCAGGCGGGTCGGCAGTGTACTTCAGTGGAAGAGTTTTTTGAGTTGGCCAAGACCAAGCGCTATACCCATGCCCGGCTGCGCCGGCTGGCTTTATGGGCCTTTCTGGGGCTGAGGCGGACGGATGTCCCGACACGTCCCCCCTATCTCCGGGTGCTGGGCTTTAATGGACGGGGAAGAGAACTGTTGAGACAGATGAGGGATCAGGCGTCTCTTCCAATTTTGACCAAGCCAGCCAGTGCCAGAGAACTGGATCAAACGGGCCGCCGGTTGTTTGAGCTGGAAGCCAGGTGCACCGATCTCTACAACCTTTGCTTTGAAGCGGTATCTGCCTCGGGGCAGGAGTGGACAACTGGACCTGTCATTCTGCCATAACATGCAGTAGGGTTCCGAAAGGAGGATTCTATGGAAACCAAGGTTAGAACAAAGGTAAATATTCGGGCGATCTTGGCCATAGGGCTTCCGGTTCTTTTGACGGGACTGTTTTATCTGCTGAAGGACCGACGCCCGGTCATGGATTTCTGGGTATACCGTGTGATGGGGCCATTTGAGCAGGTTCTGGGCCGAATGTGGTCTGTTCTGCCCATCTCCGTCATGGAGATTTTCATTGCCCTGTTTCTGGCGGGTAATGTGGTGTGGTTGGCGTTGGCGGCGGTTCTGGTGATCCGACAGAGACGGATTAGAGGCCTTCTGCGGCGGCTGGCGGCGTTGGCGGCAGTTTGGCTTTGGCTTTGGTGCGGCGTCTGCTGGCTTTGGAATGCGGCGTACAATTCTTCCTCGTTCACGGAACGAAGCGGACTAAAGACGGCGCCCTATTCTGTAGAGGAACTGACCGCGGTGACCCGATATTTTGCTCAACATGCCGCCGAACTGTCCGGACAGGTGGCGCGGGATGGAGAAAACCACTTCGCAGAACCATTGGACGTCTGCTTTGAGCAGGGAGTGTCGGTTTATGATGCGCTGGCTGCGGAATTTCCCATCTTGGTAATGAAATCGGTTCAGGCAAAGCCACTGCTTTTCTCCCGGCTCCAAAGCATCCTGGGCTTTACTGGGATGTATTTTCCGTTCACCGGAGAAGCCAATGTGAATGTAGATGCTCCGGCCTGCCTGATTCCGGCCACCATCGCCCATGAGATGTCCCATCAGAGGATGGTGTCATCCGAGCTGGAGGCCAACTTTGTGGGGATTGCCGCCTGCGTGACCTGCGACGATGTGGTGTTTCAGTATTCTGGATATCTCATGGGGCTGGTCCAGCTGTGCAATGCGCTGTATTCCGTGGATGCTCAGGCCTGGCAGGACATCGCGGACCAAACCTTTACGCCGGAGCTGGCCACCGATTGGACGGACAACAACACATATTGGACTGCATTGGAATCTCCGGTGGAGGATGCGGCGGGAAATGCCTATGACTCCTTCTTAAAGGGCAACGGTCAGGATCTCGGGATGCGGTCTTACGGGGCCTGCGTGGATTTGCTGGTGGCCTACTTTGGACCGGCGGCGGAAGAGAGCTGACTGTACCCGTGTATTCCTTGCTATTCCAAGGGAAGTATGATATGATCAACTGCAAAATTTGACCGGGAGGTCTGTACATGACCGATTATTTTCATTTGAATCTTCCGCGGGATCAGTTGCTGAACCTGTCCAGTTTGGGGCTGGCTCATTTGGGGGACTGCGTGTTTGAGATGATGGTGCGCTCCTGGCTGTGTCTGCATGGGAAAGCAAAGGCCAAAGATCTTCATCGGGCTACGGTGAAGTATGTGGCCGCGTCCGCGCAGGCGGCTCGCATGGAGCGCATAGCGCCGGTTTTAACCCAGGAGGAGGAAGATGTCTTCCGCCGCGGTCGGAACACGGCCCCGCACTCGGTCCCAAAGGCGGCCAGCCGGGGGGAATACCAAACGGCGACCGGGTTGGAGGCGCTGTTTGGCTGGCTCTACCTTCAAGGGCGGACGGATCGGCTTAATGAGCTGTTTGGCCGGATCATGGAGGGAGAAGACTAACCAAATGATCCCGATTGGGAAAATTCGTGAATTTTTTAAGAGGTGATTGGGATGCCGCTGGATGCGCTTTGCCTGTCCGGACTGGTGAATGAACTTCAAAACGCCCTTGTGGGCGCAAAAATTGATAAGATCCACCAGCCGGGCCGGGACGAGGTGATCATGGCTCTGCGGTCTGCAACTGGCAACGTGAAGCTGCTGCTGTCTGCCAGCCCCAGCCATCCACGCCCCCAACTGACGGAACTTGCACGAGAGAATCCTGATGTGCCCCCGATGTTTTGCATGCGCCTGCGTAAGCATCTGACGGGCGGTCGGATTATGGAGATTACCCAGCCGCCTTTGGAGCGGGTAGTGGAATTCCGAATAGAGGCACTGGACGAGTTGGGCGACCGGGTGGAGCGCAGACTGGTGCTGGAGGCGATGGGCCGCCATTCCAATCTGATTCTTCTGGATGGGGATGGCCGAATTATGGACTGTCTGCGCCGGGTGGACGGGGACATGTCGGCCAAACGCCAGGTACTGCCCGGTCTGTTTTATCATCTGCCCCCCACCCAGGAAAAACTGGATCCCACCACACTGGACCGAGATGCAATTGTGCAGATGGCAGAACGTGCGTTCGGAGAGACCAGAGCCGACCAGTGGCTGCTGGATACCTTTGGAGGATTCTCCCCCCTGATCTGCCGGGAACTTGCCCAGCGAGCTGGCGGAGCGGTGAATATCAGTCTTTCTGACCTGGGCCAGGCAGGCCAGGTACGGCTGGCGGATCAGGTCGAGCAGCTTCTTTTTTCTGTAAAGAAAAAAAGCTTCACACCACTTCTGATTACAATTGAAAAGCGGCCAAAAGATTTCACCTTTCTGCCTGTTATCCAGTATGGCGAAGCGGCGGAACTGACCGCGTATCCGACCTTTTCTGCGCTGTTGGACCGATTTTATGAGCAGCGGGAGAACCTTGAACGCGTGAAGCAGAAGGGGCAGGACCTGATCCGATCAGTGACCAATACCCGGGACCGCACCGCACGTAAGCTTGGCAATCAGCAGAAGGAACTGGCCGCCACTCGAGAGCGGGAGCGGCTGCGCCAGTTTGGCGATCTCGTCACAGCCAACCTCTCTGCGATAGAGCGGGGGATGGA
>JAYFPV010000003.1:0-8496 GCA_034927465.1 Lawsonibacter sp. | reverse complement strand
CCTGGTGCCCATCACCGGATTTGCCAACGCTATGGTCGCTCCGGCGCTGGAGTTTAAAAGCGAAACCATCCTGCAGGGAACTTGTGCCAAGATGTTTACCATTGCGGGCCCCGTGATTGTATTCGGTGTGTCGGCAAGCGTGATATACGGGATCATTCTGCTCCTTTTCCAGCTTGCATAAGCGGAACATTGCCGCGCACGAGGACTGTTGGAGCAGCCGGATCATCCGCACATGCGAAAAAAGGGGCGGAAGGAAGCCCAAAGAACGATCATGGCTTCGAGCCCGAAGCCATGATCATTTTTGAGACAAGCCTGATCCCAGACCATGCGGGTCTTTGCCGTTCTGACCAAGATAATATTTTGATGCATCATAGGTGGATTTGCCGTGGGGCAAAGCTGCTTTTGGGCGGTATGGCAATGCTGCGCTGTTCATCGCCCAGCAAAATCAGATAATCTCCGGGTGAGGACTTTTATTTCATCATTCCGTAAATCATACCAGACCAATACGGAACCAACCAGATGGCCCAAACAACAATGCTGAACTTATGAAAGTTCCGTTTTTGCGTCTCATCGCCTTTGATCAGCGTAATCGTTGCCCAGACTGCATGGATCGCCATCAGGATAATCGCAAGGAAACCGGTCACACTGTGTATATTCACAGCCAATGTGCCCCCTGCAATTATACCCATCAAAGTAGTACCGGTTGTATCAAAAACAAAGCCTATCCAAAACAGAATCAAGTGCCAAAGTTTAATAAAGCCTGTAATTTTCTCACTGAAAACCCCGACCGTATAAAAAATAAGCGCACCAGTAATGGTGATGACTGCAAAAGGAAGCATAGAACACGCTCCTATTCATGAGGGACTATCGGTATTATTCCATACTACGCATCAAAAATTAACCACCGTTGGGAACCAATCATTGGCAGTTCATAATTTGTAACGACAAAGCCTCCGGGGTAGCCGGAGGCTTTGTCGTTACAAATTATGGGGGAGCGGAAGCAGAACGGGCTTCTCAGAAAAAACGAAACAAGGGGCAGATGCAAGAATGAACCAATAGAAACAATCAGCGCAATATTGACAGAGGAACAAGGCTTTTGCCTGCCGCTCAGGCATGGACTCCGGATAGTTTGCTTGAAGCGATCGGAATCTGTATTTCCTGGCTTGCGGCGACCGCGGCGGCGGGTGCAGTACCATCTTCGGGGACTCCGTATGCCTGCTCGCCGTGGAGAGAAAGATCAAGACCGAGAATCTCCGCTTCTTTGGACACCCGGACCGGGACAAAGACGTTGATTGCCTTCAGCATACCAAAGGTAACGACAAAAGAATAAGCCAGCACGATTACCACGGATACAAGCTCCACCAGGAACTGGTGACCGTTCCCGGCAATCAGGCCATCGACTCCGCCTACACTCTTGACCGCGAACACACCTGCCAGCAAGGTCCCAAGTACACCGCCCACACCATGCACACTCCATACATCCAGCGCGTCATCCAGATTCAGCCTTGCATGGACTCGAACGGCGTAGTAGCAAACCAGACCGGCGGCAAGGCCAATAACCAGCGCCGCACAGGGCTCGACATAGCCGGATCCCGGCGTAACCACCGCGCAGCCTGCGATAGCTCCGGTCAGTGCGGCCGTTAAGCTGGTGCGCTTTTCATAGGCGGAGGAGATCCACAGCCAGGAGACCATGGCCGTTGCTCCGGCGATGAATGTGTTTGTCACGGCTGCGGCCGCCGTCCCATTGGCCGCAAGAGCACTACCGCCGTTAAAACCAAACCAGCCGAACCACAAAAGTCCGGTGCCCAGCGCTACATAGGTAACATCGTGGGGAGCGGTGCTCTCATTTGGCAGAATGGTGCGCTTGCCGATAAAGATTGCGGATGCGAGCGCCGAAATGCCGGCGCTTGCATGGACCGTCAGGCCACCGGCAAAGTCGATAACGCCCATCTGCTGCAAAAATCCGCCACCCCAAACCCAGTGAACGATGGGGATATAAACCAGAAGACTCCAGGCGACCAGAAAGATCAGATAGCTCTTAAAACTGAACCGGTCTGCAAAGGCGCCCGTAATCAGTGCCGGGGTAATCACGGCAAACATCAGCTGAAATATGAAAAATGCCATAAATGGAATCGTCGGACCGTAGACACTGCTGGGCGCCAGTCCCACACCATTCAGAAACGCAAACTGGAAATTGCCGATTACTCCGTGTACGTCCGTCCCAAAGGCAAGGGAAAATCCGAAGACGATCCAGATCAGCGTGACTACACCCATGGAAATGAAGCTCTGCATCATGATAGTCAGCACATTTTTCTTTCTGACAAGACCCCCGTAGAAAAATGCAAGTCCCGGCGTCATCAGGCAGACCAGCGCGGTACAGATCAAAACGAAAGCGGTATCTCCTGCATTGATCATCGTACATGTTCCCCTCCATCCTTGTTTTTCCAACAAGATTATAATAGAGGAAAACGGCTGCAAATGATATCCGGAAAAAAACGTATTGTGCCCGGGAGAATCCTGTATCTTTCCGCATTCAACCTGAAATTGTCATAGCGAGACCGTCAGGGCTCAACCATATGGTTTCTCACCGCATACAGAACAAGGTCTGCAATATTTTTCAGTCCAAGCTTGCGCATAATATTGGCCCGGTGAGTTTCCACGGTCTTGATGCTCAGCATCAGTGCGGCCGAAATATCCTTGTTGGACTGCCCTTCTGCCAGCAGCTGCAGCACCTCCTGCTCACGGGAGGAGAGCGCTTCCTTCTGCATGTCGATTTTATCTTTCAGCCCGTTGACAAACCCGTTGACCACCAGCTTTGTCACGCTGTCTGAGAGGAACACATTGTCGTTGTTGACCGCCTCAATGCACGCGATGAGTTCTTCCAGCGCATTGTCTTTCAGCACATAGCCCTTGACGCCCGCACGCAGAGCCTTGGACACAAACTCCTCGGATTTGTGCATCGTTAGAATGACCACTTTGATCTCCGGAGCCTGCTGTTCCAGTCGAATCGCCAGATTGATTCCGTTCAGGTGTGGAATGGAGATATCCAGTATGGCAATATCCGGACGGATTTTCATGATCTTTTCAAAGGCCTCCTGGCCGTCTGCGGCCTCGCCCGCCACCTCAATATTTTCGTGCTGGGACAGAAGAATCACCAGCGATTCCCTCAGAATTTTATGATCGTCTGCCAAAAATACTCTAATTTTTTTCATAAGGAACCTCCAGAATCATTCGTGTTCCATTTCCCGGCTCGCTGTCAATGATAAGCTGTGCATTCAGCATGTCTGCCCGTTCCTTCATCGTGGTCAGTCCAAAGCCGGACCGTACCTCCTTTCGGTCAAATCCGCTCCCGTTGTCAGCGATGCATACCGACAGCCTGCCGTCCTGCCGCAGAAAGCGGACGCAAGCCTCGGTTGCACCGGAGTGCTTGATGATGTTGGTCAGGCATTCCTGCACAATGCGGTAGATGTTGACCTCTTCGGTCTCGTTCCACTGGGGGAGATCATCTTGAATTTCACAGCTGATTTTTATCCCGCTCAGATCATTCAGCTTTTTACTGAGATTCCGGATGCTGTTTGCCAACCCGCCTTCGTTCAATTGGACGGGCTTTAAGTTATAGATAACTTCCCGAATCTCTTCAATGGTGCTCTGTACAAGGTTCATGGTCGTGGCTGCACGGCTTTTCAGCGCCTTGTCCTGCGTGCAGTTCTGGATAAGCCCCAGGTTAATTTTTAGCGCCACCAGTGACTGGCCCACCCCGTCGTGGAGGTCCCGGGCGATTTTCTCCCGTTCCTTTTCCTGTGTCACGGCCAGCATGTGTGCCTGCCGTTTGAGCGCTTCATTCTGCTGCTGGATTTTCTGATTGAGGTCCTGCGTCACGCTTTCATAATGCTCCTCCTGCAGGTGCTGCATCCAGGAGTAGACATCGGAAAACTCCACCACATTCAGGCCCTTCTTCTCCGAAATGTCCGAGACCCGAAGACCATCTGTCTTTCGAATTAGGAGGAACATCAGCAGGCCCATTCCAAACGCCCAGATAAAATTAACTCCGACCCCAAGCAGCTGTACCCTGAGCTGAGAAAGTTTCGAAGTCAGCTTCAGATTCTCCGGCGCTGAAAACACACAGCACAGCAGCGAACCGCACACGCCGCCGAAGGCATGGATAGGCACCGCATTCACCGCGTCGTCGATCCCGAGCTTCAGCAACAGCACGCTGCCCAGCATGACTACCGCTCCCGAGATGAATCCCACAAAAATCGCCGCCACGGGGGTCAAAAGCTCCGAGCCCGCCGTAATCGCCACCAGTCCTCCCAGTGCCCCGTTGAAAATGGCTTCCATATAGCTCTGGTCCTTGGCGAACAGGAAGGTCACGATTACCGCGCCCACCACGCCGACCGCCGCGGACAGGTTTGTATTCAGCAGAATCAGGCCCAGCCTGTCATCGAATTCCAGAAGACTTCCACCGTTGAATCCGAACCAGCCGAACCAAAGAATGAAGGTCCCAAGGGTCGCGAACGGAATATTGGAGCGGCCCAGCCGCCTGGGCTTGCCGTTTTCATCCCAGCGGTTCATTCTGGGTCCCACGACGATGACGCCTGCCAGTGCAATCCAGCCAGCAGTGGAGTGGACAACGGTGGCGCCAGCAAAGTCCATATAGCCAATCCCGGACAAAAATGTCGCCTGATGCGTGTAGATTCCGCCCCAGACCCAGTGCCCGAAGACCGGGTAAATGAACCCGCCCACCAAGATTGACGCAATGACCAGGGCCCGTATCCTCGTCCGTTCGGACATGCTGCCGGCAAAGATGGTGATCGAGGTGGCGGCCAGCATCATCTGATACAGGACAAATATAAAATCATAGTTGCTGTTCAGATGAAAGAGCAGCCAGTGGTTTGTCCCGATGAATCCAAACGCGGTTTTGCCGAACATGAATGCAAAACCCACGGTGTAAAAGGATAGTGTGGCAACCACAAACGCGGTAATATTCTCCATAGCCACGCTGATTACGTTTTTGGGCTGGACAAAGCCTACCTCGTAGCAGACAAAGCCTGCCTGCATAAAAAACACAAAACAGGCACAGATCAGAAGCCATAAATGATTGATTAAAGTCATGCCTTCACCATCTTTAAAAACGAATGTATGCGGTTTCCCCGTATCGTTGTTGTTTTAGTATACCGGTTTCGCCACAAGTAATCAACCTTTCGTGGCTGGGTGTTTCTGTCGCAAACCCCTCTTTCATCCGCACGGCAAAAGCGCGGATGCGCTCGAGTTCAAATTTGGGCTCGATGAAATTTTTGTTAAAGCCGTCAATCTTTTTAAGCGACATGAAAATTTTGCGGTAGACTGGGTTCATCTTGTTATATTGCATCAAACCGCCCAGCAAATCCTTTGCCTAAGCGTGAGCCAGCAGAGCCGCTGGAAAGAACTGCGCCAGACAGCCCTCCGTTCCAGATGGCGTATAGCAGCCGACGAACAGGCCAAGGTGCTTTTTGATGAGCTCCGTTTCGTTCCGCCCGTAAAAAAGAAAGGATGCCATACTGAATTTTGTTCATGTAAACAGAACCGTCGACGATGACAGTATCGAATACTGCAATGCTGGGTTAACCATCATGAATTCTGAACGATGGGATTAAAATCGAACAGAATTTGATCGTATAAACAGCAAGGCGTAGAAACGCGCGGCGTTTCTACGCAAGACCATGCAGATAAACTGGAGGCAGAATGTCTTTATCTTGGAAGTGAGCGAAATGGAGGAAAAACGCGACTGGTATTTTTGTGCCGCACACCATCCTGACTGGTCCAAGCCGGAATTGACGGATAGAATCGCAGGACATGCTTACGAGCATCTTGCGCTCGACGCAGAGAACGGTCCGTGCTATACTCAGTCCAAACCAAAACGTTTGGAGGAAGCCCATGACGAAGATCGTATTCATTTGCCACGGCAACATTTGCCGCAGCCCGATGGCGGAGTTTATGATGAAGGATCTGGTGACAAAAGCGGGATTATCCGACCAGTTCGAGATATCCTCTGCGGCCACCAGCACGGAAGAAATCGGGAACCCGGTGTATCCGCCGGCCCGCCGCAAGCTGGCGGAACATGGAATTGATTGTTCCGGCAAGCGGGCACGGCAGTTTACCATCGATGACTACGACAGATATAACCTGCTGATCGGTATGGATCAGGCGAACCTGCGTAACATGTACCGTGTCTGTGGCGGCGACTATGACAAAAAAATGCATTTACTGATGGAGTTTACCGACCACCCCGGCGATGTGGCCGACCCATGGTATACCCGAGATTTTGATGCGACCTGGCGCGATGTTGAGGCTGGGTGCAAGGGGCTGCTGACGCACTTGCAAAAATGAGAAGCCGATGCACCATCGCGTTTTTAGGCGTTTGGAAATTTTTGTATAACGAAGCGGTTAACCGTGTTGAATTCGGTGCGTTTAGAAGCCAGAACGAGTGAAGAGGATGGATCGCATATCCGTGGAAGAGAAAAGCATCGCTGGATCTGGGATAAGTCTGCTTATGTGGTTCCCCCTACGGCGGTGCCGCTTTCAGACAGCGTGCTGTCCCCAGTGGCGTAATCAATGGTAACGCTGGGCTGAACATTATAGCAAAAGACGTTGAAGCATATGCCCTCGCCATTATCTTCCACCGACTCCGCCTCCATCACCACACCGGAAGCCACAAGGTTATTGCCGTCAAAAATAGGCGTTACTCGATAAAGAACATGATTGTTCGTTTCCTTTATGTAGTCCGCCACCATGTTCTCAAAGGGCAGCATACCCTCGACATTCAGATAGCGTGTACCGGTGATCAGATTCTGTTCATTTGCGTTTTCTGCGGTGAGCTGATAGCCGATGAGATGACATCTGTTATAAAGGTACTTGCCATCGACACAGTCGTACTTGACGGTGTGCCAGCCCGAGGGCTTGATCTGCCCAATGGAACCGCGCTTCTCCGTCGGCATTGTGTCCGTGGACACACAGGCATAGGCAGTGCCGCAGCGGCCAAGACCATCAAGCTGGCTGTAGGATTCAAAGGATGTGGCCGTCTGGTCGGCATCGGAAAAGTACGGCTGATTTTCATTGACGGTAACATATGGGCTGCCAGAATAGGCAGGAATGGAATTCAAAGAATCGATGTTTCCAGCGGAGCAGGCAGAGAGAATGAGGCCGATCGCCAGAAGCAGCGGGAACAGTGTATGGATTGTCTTTTTCATTGCGTATAAATTTCCTCCGTAATTCGTTCGTGAGAAGATCCGGTAAACTCCTCTGTATGAACGAGCTTCCATCCGCCTGCACTGAGGTCAACGGGAAATGTTTGATCCGCTGGATACCGCCGATTCCAGCGGTACAGAAAGATGGTTTCAACCCACGGCATGTAAGGGAGAATATCGCAATCTTCAACAAAGCAATACTCCCCGTTTCCCGCCTCAGACAGGAAGCTGTCATCCACATTGATCTGCGGCGCATTGTGCTGGGAAAACTGCTGTGCGGAAAAATGATTCATCCATAGCTTATTGCCTTTTGTAACCGCAAGAACGCGTTCTCTCAACACCAGATCCTGGCTCTGCCTGCGATGGTTAAACATCATCCCCATATTGTCGTCGACACATGCAATGATTCTCATTGAATGTTCCCCTAATTATGATGGTAGATCCGACGATCCAGCGCAAAGATTCGCTTGCTGAATTCTCCGGCGGGGATTTCCTCCAGCGTTTCACGGTAGATTTCCATGCGGCTGTCAATCTTATCCAAAAACGACAGCAGCTCGCCCTCGGCACAGATCGGCAGAACGGCGGCGCCGAACTCCGGTTCTCCGTGGTGCGACAGAATCAGGTGCTGGAGCAGCACCGATTTTTCCTCCGGGATACGCAGCTCAGAGGAGACATTGGCCACTTCCTGAGCGCCCATGACGAGATGCCCGAGCAGCTGACCTTTCATGGAATACTCCGTGACAAGCCCCAGCGGGGACGTTGTGAACTCCTCACACTTTGCGAAATCGTGCAGCAGCGTCCCGGCAAGCAGAAGGCTGCGATCAAGGACCGATTTGTACATACCGGCCAAAAAATCAGCCGTCTGAAGCATGTACGCCGTGTGCATCAAAAGCCCATTTAGAAAGCCATGGTGGACGCTTTTGGCCGCGGGTATCTGCTTGACCGACTCACCGTATCGCCGCAGCATTTCCTTGCAGATTACCAGGTAATCCTGATCTTCGATGGAATCAACGATTTCCTGCAGCTTCTGCCAGGTGGTCTCAACATCAATGGGCGCCGTGGGCACCAAATCACTGATGTTGTACTGGTCATTCGAATCGGCAAGGCGCAAGCGATCTACCGTAATCTGTAATGTACCCTTAAACTCGGATACGACCCCGCGGATTTTTACCACTGCCCCGGTATCCTTTGGCGTTACAGGTCCGGTGTAATCCCAAATCTGCGCGTCAATCGTCTGAGTGCAGTCGGACAGGGCCATATTCAGAAACGGCTT
>JAYFPV010000459.1:0-4813 GCA_034927465.1 Lawsonibacter sp. | reverse complement strand
GACACAGGCTATCCCGGCATGAAGGTGCTGGAGTTTGCCTTTGGCAGTGTGGAGGAAGACAGCGACTATTTACCCCACCGCTACTCCCCCCACTGTGTGGTGTACGCCGGAACCCATGACAATGACACCATTCAGGGCTGGATGGTCTCCGCACCACGAAATGAGACGGAGTTTGCCAAGGAATATCTTCGCCTTACCAAACGGGAAGGATACCATTGGGGGATGATGCGCTCGGCTTGGGCCTCTCCGGCCGACCTTGCGGTGATGCAGATGCAGGATGTCCTGGGCTTGGGCAGCGAGGCCAGAATCAACATCCCATCCACCTTAGGAGGGAACTGGACGTGGAGGATGCTGCCAGGACGCTGTACGCTGAACCTGGCCAAACGGCTGCATCGGGAAATGAAGGTATATCAGCGGCTTCCCCAAACAGAAAAAGCAGGAAACCTGTCCCAAAAGCGAGCAGAGAATGTCCGGAAAGAGTGTCCCATGTCCTGCCCTGATGCAAAAAGCGGGAAGAAACTGTGCGGGAATCTTGTTTAATTTTTCGGCAGAAAAGGTTTGACGATCGAACAGCGGACTGGTATACTGGCTCCATCCTCGGAATGGAAACGTTTCCAAAATGATCGGAGAGGAAACTGTTGATTATGGAATTGAAAGAACAATTTTTTCAGCTGACGCAGGAGCGGTTCAGCCGTTCCCCTGATCAGTGCAGTGATGCTCAGTTGTATGAAGCACTGCTGGTGCTGACGCGTCGGCTGTCTCAGGACCGACCGGCCCCGCAGGCCGGACGAAAGCTGTATTATGTTTCGGCGGAATTTTTACTGGGCAAACTGCTGTCCAATCACCTGTTGGCGTTGGGACTTCACGGACAAGTCAAGGAGCTTCTGTCTGATCTGGGCAGAGACCTGGGTGTCATTGAGTCGATCGAGCCAGAACCATCCCTGGGCAACGGCGGCTTGGGCCGTCTGGCGGCCTGCTTTTTGGATTCCATTGCTGCCCTGGGGCTGCCCGGGGACGGAGTGGGGCTGAATTATCACTATGGCCTGTTTCGGCAAAGGTTTGTTGATTATAAGCAGACCGAACATCCTGATTCCTGGCTGGAGGGGGAGAGCTGGCTGATTCCCACTGGGAAAACCTTTTTTGTCTCCCTTGGCGGGGTGGAGCATAAGGCGGTGCTGTATGACATTGCGATTCCGGGAGCGGGAAACGAATGTGCCAACCGCCTTCACCTCTTTGATGTGGAGCAGCCCGCATATCCGCCCTGGATGGGGATTCACTTTGACAAGGAGGACGTTGCCCACAACTTGACTTCCTTCCTCTATCCGGACGACAGCGACGAAGCCGGCCGCCTGCTCAGGGTGTACCAGCAGTATTTCATGGTGTCTGCCGGAGCACAGCTGATCTTGCAGGAACTGGAGGAGCGGGGCCATTGCATTGATACTCTGGCCGATTATGTGGTGGTCCAGATTAACGATACCCATCCCTCTATGATCATCCCAGAGCTGATCCGCCTGCTCATCCAGCGAGGGCTGTCGTTCGACCGGGCTTTGGATCAGGTGAGCCGCACCTGCGCTTACACCAACCATACCATTTTGGCTGAGGCGCTGGAAACGTGGCCCCTGAGCTTTATTGAAACGGTGGCGCCCAAACTGGTGCCCATCCTGCTGGAGCTGGACCGCCGGGCGAAGGAGGCCCACCCGGATCCCAAGGTGTCTATTCTGGACGACCAGAGACGGGTCCACATGGCCCATATGGATATCCACTATGGCTTTTCAGTCAACGGGGTGGCGGCTCTGCACACCGAGATTTTAAAGCATACAGAGCTGAAGCCTTTTTATGACATTTACCCCGAAAAATTCAACAATAAGACCAACGGAGTTACCTTCATCCGGTGGCTGGAGGCTTGCAATGGCGAGCTGGCTACCCTCATTGACGACAGCATCGGCACGGGGTGGCGCCGGGATTCCGGTCTACTGGAAGGGCTGCTGGCCTTTGAGCACGAAGAAGCGGTGCTGAATCGCCTGCTGGCGGTCAAACAGGCGAACAAAGATCGGCTGTGCCGCCTGATGTGGTCGACCCAGGGGATTGAACTGGATCCGCGGTCGGTCTTTGACATTCAGATCAAGCGTCTTCATGAATATAAGCGGCAGCAGATGAACGCGCTGTATCTCATCCATAAATATTTGGAGATCAAGGACGGAACACTGCCGAAGCGGCCCGTTACCGTCCTCTTTGGAGCCAAGGCCGCCCCCGCCTATGTGATGGCAAAGCACATCATTCACCTGATTTTGTGCCTGCAGCAGCTGATTGAGCAGGACCCCCAGGTGCGGCCCTGGCTGCGGGTGGCTATGGTGGAGAATTACAACGTTACCTGGGCCGAGGCATTGATTCCAGCCTGTGATCTCTCTGAGCAGATTTCCTTGGCCTCGAAGGAGGCCAGCGGCACCGGAAACATGAAGTTTATGGCCAACGGCGCCATCACGCTGGGGACTATGGACGGGGCCAACGTAGAGATTGCACAGTTGGTGGGACCGGAGAATATTTACACCTTTGGGGCCTCCAGCGACCAAGTGATTCAGATGTATGCCGAGAGCAGTTACCGGGCGCTGGACCATTACCATCGTCCCCAGGTGGAACGGCTGGTGGACTTTTTGGTTTCTCCACAGATGCTGGCCATCGGAGACCCGGCTTGCTTGTCCACCCTATGGAACGACATGAAGCGCAAGGACTGGTTTATGGCGCTGCTGGACGTGGAAGAGTATATCACCGTCAAGGAGCGGGCCATCGGAGATTATGAGAACCGGAAGGCCTGGGCAAAAAAGATGCTGGTCAACATTTCCAAGTCTGGGTATTTTTCCTCAGACCGGACCGTCCGACAGTACAATCAGGATATTTGGCATCTGGACTAAATTCAATGCCGCCCCGTCATCCGGAAAATCCAGATGACGGGGCGGCATTTTGCTCTTTGAAAAGCGGCCTGGGATAGGAACTGACTTCGTTTTAGCCCATCAAAAACAGCCCCGAAGCGTTCATACGCGTGCGGCAAGCTGCAGCCGAGTAGAAAAAGTGCCTCTGGCACTTTTTCGGCCGTTACAAACCGAGCGCCCGCTTTTGCAGGTGCTCCGTTTGTGCGAAATACATGTGACGGGTTTTATAAATGGGGCGGGCGTTCAGTCTCGAAAATTACCGGATTGGGCCACAGCAGCAACGCCAGCTGTTTCCATTCCAGACCCAGCCACACCGCCAGCAACGGCAGCAACATCTACACCACATGAGGTACACCTCCTTTCATTGGGGTATGTACCTTGTGTGTAGGCAGGCCGTAGTACATCTTATGCAAGTGGAGCTTCTGACGTCCCTTGCAGAAAAAATGAAGCGCCGAACTTCCGATGCGGCGGCCGGAAAGGCGTGAGTTGGAACAGAAGAGTACCGGAAAAGGCCGAGCGGACCAGACAGAACTGACATGTCCCCGCATAGTCAAATCGGTTCAGGGGTTGGAGCACCCCGTGCGGCTTATTTCGCAGATTCCTTCTGCACTTTCGCTGCGCCGATAAACGTTCGGAACAAGGGGTGGGCCTTGTTCGGCCTGGATTTCAATTCCGGGTGGAACTGCACGCCCACAAACCAGGGGTGGGTGGGCAGTTCCACGATCTCTACCAAGCGCTCGTCCGGGGACAGACCGGCCAGCGTCAGCCCTGCCTGGGTTAGCTCCAGGCGGTAATCGTTATTGAACTCGTAGCGGTGGCGGTGACGCTCGGCAATTTCGTCGGCGCCGTAGGCCTGATATGTGAAGCTGTTATGGCTGGTTACGTGGCAGGGATAGGCACCCAACCGCATGGTTCCGCCCTTGGCTGTGACGCCCCGCTGATCCGGCATCAGATCAATGACGGGATGCTTTGTGGTCTGAGACAGCTCGCTGGAATGGGCATCGGTCATGCCGCACACATGGCGAGCGTACTCAATGACCGCCATCTGCATGCCCAGGCAAATGCCAAAGAACGGAATGTTGTGTTCGCGGGCGTACCGAACTGCGGAGATCTTCCCCTCGATGCCCCGGTCTCCAAAGCCGCCCGGGACCAGAATCCCGTTGGCCCCAGCCAGAATTTGAGCGGCGTTGTCGTCGGTCACTGTTTCAGAATCCACCCAGCGCACCTTCACCTTTATATCATTCTCAATGCCGCCGTGGGTCAGCGCCTCTACTACGGACAGGTAGGCGTCGTGTAGAGCCACATACTTGCCGACCAGGGCGATCTCGACGCAGCCCTGTGGGTTTTTGGCCCGGTGAACCATGGTGGCCCACTCGGTCAGGTCCGGCATATGGCAGATCAGCCCAAGACGGCGGACCACTACATCGGCCAGTCCCTCCCGTTCCAGCATCAGCGGCACTTCATACAGCACCTCGGCCGTGAGGTTTGGAATGGCATTTTCCTTTGGAATATTGCAAAACAGCGAAATTTTCGCCAGAATTTCCCGGGGCACCGGGTAGTCGCTGCGGCAGATGATGACATCGGGCTGGATACCGAGAGAGAGCAGCTCCTTGGCAGAGTGCTGAGTTGGCTTGCTTTTCAATTCTCCGGTACCTGGAATGGAAACGATGAGCGAAACGTGGATGAACATTACGTTTTGACGGCCCCGTTCGGCGGCCACCTGGCGGATGGACTCCAAAAAAGGCTGGCTTTCGATGTCACCCACCGTGCCGCCGATTTCCACAATGGCCACGTCGGTGTCATCCCGATCCAGAGCGTAGATGTTTCGCTTGATCTCATTGGTAATATGGGGAATGATTTGGACCGTACCGCCCAGATAATCGCCC
>JAYFPV010000135.1:0-2358 GCA_034927465.1 Lawsonibacter sp. | reverse complement strand
TGACTGTGATATAATCTTGGCAGTCCATAGTGATTGCCCTCCCTTGGGAAAATGGTTGTATGAGAACTCCATTCTACCACGAGGTTAATCACTATGGATTTTTTGCTCAGGTGTCCAGCTTCATTTTACAATCAACCATTTTAACATAATGTGATTTCTTTTACAAATTGCAGTACAGTCGAGATAGACAAAAGACGATCCTGCGGCGAAGCGATCACATTCTCGTCCGCGGGCACAGGAGAAGGCTGTGCCTCTTGACTATTTTGGGGGTTTGTGCGTATAGTATCAATAGGAACTTCAGACGATTTTCCGGTTTCGCCTTTAGAGGCGGCAGAGCCGGTCTTGAAAAAATCGTCTGAAGTTTTTTTCTGAATCCTATGTTTTCATTTTCACCTGCAACCTCTTGTAAGCAATCGAAGTTGTTGTTCGGATTTGCTTAATCACTGCGCCGCATAGTTTTTTCGTTTGCGGTTACCGGTACGGCAATGACGGTATCCTACTCGAGAAGCTGAACCTGCGCCAGATGTTCACGTTCACGTTCTCGGGTGTGGGCGCGGGATTAGACGTAGTTTTCTTCTGCGTCATGAGCTCGTTGTATCGGTTTAACGTCCTTTGCATATCATCGGAAGCCACATAATTTTGATTGTTGTTGACTTTTTCAGGATTCTGTGCATATAATATGTCAGTAGAACGTTCGCCCTCACTTTGCGCCGGCAATTGGTGCCGTCCCATAGATGAGGTGTCGGGGGTTCTATTTTTAATGCGTACAAGTTCTCCGGAATTCATCTGACGTTGAGTGTACTTTTCAAAGTCTGTTTTTCGTATCCCATTTTTTATGATATTAAACTCATGAACAGTACTTCCGTCTACCTGTGAGGCTTTTACCGGCACGACAATAGTTTTCCCTTCGGCGTCCTTGAATATGGATACAATGAGATAACTTGACTTCCCGCGTTCCGGTTTGCTAGCTCTTTCCGTCCCCTGTATACCCTTTGCGGTTCATCAAGTGAGTCAATTGTGCCTCTTGACTATTTTGAGCTTCGGAGCGTATAATATGTTATTAGGAACTGGCCCCGTAGATGTGGCGGCGGATGTCGAATCCGTGTCGGCGGCATTTATCGGGGTCAGTTTCATTTTATCTATAACCTTGTGTGTAGATAATTGTTTTGATAATGATGGTTTCCTATAAAGGCAATCGAAAAGCTGATCCTGTGGTGGAGAGATCACATTTTCATCCGCGGGCGCGGGATTAGACATAGTTTTCTGCTGCGCCATGAGCTCGTTGTGCCGGTTAATGGTTCTTTGCATGTCGTCTGATGCTATGAGATTTTAATCGTCGTTGACTTTTCCGGAATTCTGTGCATAATATGAATCAGAGACGCTTTTACCCGTCTTAGCCATTGGTAGCGAAAGCTGATTTTGGCTGTTGGGTGAGGGTGTCTCTTTTATCATGGTCGGATTCATATTTACTATGTCATAAAATATTTCTTTTGTGCTCGGTTGAATATCTGTTACGACTTCTGCAGTATGCTCATTATTTCCGATCCGAATTGCACATGTGTCCTATTAAAGCTTTTTAAGATATCCTTTCTTGTATAAAGTGGGTCTTCGTTCGCTATTTGGTCTGCAACTTCAATGATCTTATCAAGATTGGATGCTGTTATCATTTTATCCGCAAAAATGGGTTTGTTGTTGTTGTGTAGGTCTTGAGGATAAGTGGACATAGTATATTCCTCCTTTTAAAGTTCCCCATGTGCGCGATGGTTGTTTTGATTGCCTCAAGCACGCGAGCCGCCAGCGCGGCTTTCCGCGAACGGCATCCCGCATATCACGCCCTATGAGCTGCGGCACACCTTCGTCAGCATCGCGCAGAAGAAGCTCCCCGACTACCTTCTCAAGCCTGTCGTCGGCCACAGCAAGGCGATGGACACGCATGGCATCTACGGGCACGAATTCGACGGCTTTAAGGACGACACGGCCGACATTCTCGGCTCTGTTTTTGATTCTCTCTTGGCCTCCGGAAGTGATCAATAAAAAAGTTGTGGGGGAAAATGTGGGGGAAGCGCAAAATAAAAAAGCCCGTAGATGCCGAATCTACGGGCTTTTCTGATGGCGCCCCCTGTTGGGCTCGAACCAACGACCCTGCGGTTAACAGCCGCATGCTCTACCACTGAGCTAAGGAGGCACATATTCTGTTGGGTTGTGACGGCGCTTTGCATGCTCTGCCCCGGCGCAAAAGCCGCCTGCGGCGGTTCGCCGGTGCACGCCCGCTGCGGCGGGTGTACCACTGAGCTAAGGAGGCAAACAGCGCACACTGCACGCTGAAAAAAGGAGAAGCCGACAGGCAGGCGCGCTTTT
>JAYFPV010000508.1:0-2594 GCA_034927465.1 Lawsonibacter sp. | reverse complement strand
CCCTACCGCCGGTTCTGAATCGGAGCAGCCGTCCAGCTTTAAAATGTCCAAGATGGTATTGATGGCCCAGGTATATTCTTGCGCCCCGATCAAGCCGGTGCGCAGGGCATAAGTCGCCAACTTGGAGATGGCGGCGTCAATCATGTCAAATCACCTCATCACACGAAAAGGAACATGTCAAGCCTCAAACCCATTTGGATGGCTTTTATGCCAGGACCAAGCCGAGGCCACGATGGTTTCCAAGTCGTCATACCGGGGCGTCCAGCCCAGAACGGACTTGGCCTTGTCCGAGGAGGCTACCAGCTGGGCTGGGTCGCCGGCCCGGCGTGGACAAACCTCGGCTGGAATGGGATGGCCGGTGACGTTCCGGGCCACGTCGATGACCTCGTTCACGGTGAAGCCAACGCCGTTGCCCAGGTTGAACACGCTGTTCTCCCCGCCATTCAGCAGATAGTCTAAGGCCAAAATGTGGGCCTGGGCCAGATCGGACACGTGGATATAGTCCCTGACACAGGTTCCGTCCTTGGTAGGATAGTCGTCCCCAAAGACGGAGAGTTTCGCTCGCTGCCCGTTGGGAACCTGGAGAATGACGGGGATCAGGTGGGTTTCCGGGTTGTGGGCCTCTCCGATGGCCCCGGAGGGATGGGCGCCGCAGGCGTTGAAGTAACGCAGAGCCACATAGCGCAGGCCATGGGCCCGGCTGGTCCAGCCCATCATTTTTTCCATGGCCAGCTTGGTTTCGCCGTAGCAGTTGGTGGGGATCGTTTTGTCTGTCTCCAGGATGGGCACTCGCTCCGGTTCTCCGTATGTGGCGGCGGTGGAGGAGAAGACAATCGTATTCACTCCGTGGGCTACCATGGCCTGGAGCAGGCAGGTGGTGCCACAAAGGTTGTTGTCGTAGTACTTCAGAGGATCGGACATGGACTCGCCCACCTGAGAAGAGGCGGCAAAGTGGATCACACCCTCTATTTCCTCCCGCTCAAACAGATGATCCAACGCGGTTCGGTCCCGAATGTCCGCCTGATAAAAGCGGGCCTTGGGGTGGACGGCCGCCCGGAAGCCGGTGAGCAGGTTGTCAGCCACCACCACGTCGCGGCCGGCATCGATCAGCTCATATACCGTATGAGAACCGATGTAGCCGGCTCCGCCAAGTACTAAAATTGCCATAATGAAATCCTTCCTTTCAACATGTTAAGACAGTACGACACAGCCGCCCTGAGAGCGGATGTGAAGAATATGGCAGGTACCGCGGCCCAGCAGAGCCTCCATTCCATTCTGGAAGGAGGTCAGCTTTTCGTTGGGCACAAAGGCCTGAATGGTGCCCGCAAAGCCGCCCCCGTGAACCCGAATGGCGCCGGTGCCTTCCAGTAGCTCCCACCCGATGGCAAGGGACAAGGGGATGGCCTGCTGCATGGGGTCGGAGATGGACCAGGTGTTCTGCAGGTGAAGGGCAGAGGAGATGCCGGACGCGTTGACCAGGGACAAAAACCGGGAGAAGTCCCCCGCTTCCAGAGCCTGGGCCTCCTGAACAGCCGCGCGGTCGTCATCGTAATAATGAAGAGCCCGCAGTACCGCCCGGTCGCCGCACTGTGCCCGCAGGGAGGGAATAGCGGCACGGAAGTCCAATTCAGGGACATCCCGGAGAACCTGCGCACCAAAGTGAGCGGCTACGGCACCCATTTCCCGGGGAATGTCGGCGTAATCGTCGGTCAGATCGGCGTGGCCCGAGCCGGTGTCCACAATGCACAGCGCATGGCCGGACGAGGAGAAGTCATAGCTGACCTTTTTCACCGCCGGGGCGGTGGGATCGCCAAAATCAATGGCCACCGCGCCCCCAACGGAGGAGCCCATCTGATCCATCAGGCCGCAGGGTTTGCCAAAATAGATGTTCTCGGCGTACTGGCCAACCGCTGCAATCTGAATTGGATTCAGCCGGCCACCGCAGCAAAAATGATTCAGCAGATTGCCCAGCATCACCTCATAAGCGGCGGAAGAGGACAGACCGGAGCCGGACAGAACATTGGAGGTCACATAGGCGTCAAAGCCGGATACCGGATAGCCTAGCTCCTGGATCTTGGCGGAGACACCCCGCACCAAAGCGGCGGAGGTATTGCGCTCCGCCTCCCGGGGCAGCAGGTGCTCCAGCGAGAGTTCCAAAGCCGGGTATCCCTCGGACAGGATCCGAATGACGGATTGATCGTTGGGAGCGGCGCAGGCAAGCATGTCCAGATCCACGCTGCCGCACAACACATGGCCGTGCTGGTGGTCAGTATGGTTTCCACCAATTTCGGTGCGGCCGGGTCCGCTGAACAGAGCGGTCCGCTCGTTGTCGGAGGGAAACGCGGCCTGAAAGTGTTCCACGACCCGAATTGCCCGGTCACGAGATTGATCCATGCTGGCCTGGGTTCCGTCCAGAGCGTAGAGATGGGCCAGTGTTTCATCATGATCCCCGGCCCGCAGCGCAGGGAGGAGCGTCTCACAGGAGCTCATAGGAGTCACCTCGTTGTTCATTCTTTTGTTCAGTATACTTAATTTTTAGTAAAAATTCAACGGTTCGTTTCGAACACAAAAAACTTTGTTGGTCTGCACAGAAA
>JAYFPV010000484.1:0-9686 GCA_034927465.1 Lawsonibacter sp. | reverse complement strand
AAGAGGACGGCGTGGATACCATTTTGGAGATTGGGCCGGGCAAGACCTTAACCTCCTTTGTGAAAAAGACCGCCCCGGGCATCACAACCTATCACATCGACACCGCCGCTGACCTAGAAGAGGTGGCGGCAGCGCTGAAAGGAGAAACTCCATGACGACGAAACAATCGGTGGCTCTGGTCACAGGCGGAAGCCGGGGTATCGGCCGGGCCATTTGTCTGGAGCTGGCCCGTCGGGGTGTGGCCGTGGCGGTCAATTACGCCGGTAGCGAGGGGGCAGCATTGGAGGCAGTGGAGGCCTGCCGCAGCTTTGGCGCGCAGGCAGAGGCATTCCGGGCCGACGTGTCCGACCCAGCCGCCTGCGAAGAGCTGGTGAAGGCGGTCAAGGAACGCTTTGGAACGCTGGAGATTCTGGTCAACAACGCAGGCATTACGCGGGACGGCCTGCTGATGACCGCCAAAGTCGATGATGTCTGCCAGGTACTGGATACCAATCTGAAGGGGGTCTATTTCTGCATGAAGGCCGCCTCGAAGCTGATGGTGCGCCAGCGCTATGGCCGCATCATCAACCTGAGCAGCGTGGTGGGTTTGCGGGGAAACCCGGGGCAGACCAGCTACGCCGCCAGCAAGGCCGGAATTCTGGGACTGACCAAGGCGGCCGCCAAAGAGCTGGCAACCCGGAACATCACGGTTAACGCCGTGGCCCCCGGCTTTATTGATACGGATATGACTGCGGCTTTGCCCGAACAAGCCAAGAACGCTATGCTGTCCACCGTTCCCATGGGACGCCCCGGCGCTCCGGAGGATGTGGCAAGGGCGGTGGCTTTTTTTGCAGAAGTGGATTCCTCTTACATCACAGGACAAGTGCTGTGTGTGGATGGCGGAATGGCCGTTTGAGGATAGAAAGCCTGCAGCGGAACAACCTCTGTGAAGCGCCCCAGTTCAGGGGTTGGAAAGGAGCAACAGTATGGAGAAAAGACGAGTGGTCATCACCGGCATGGGTACGGTAAATCCCATTGGAAATACCGTGGCGGAAAGCTGGGAGGCGGCCAAGGCAGGCCAGTGTGGCATCGGGCCCATCACCCGCTATAATACCTCCAAACAGAAGGTAAAGCTGGCCGGCGAGGTGAAGAATTTGGATATCGACGGTCTGCTGGGAAAGCGGGAGAGCAAACGCATGGACCGCTTTACCCAGCTGGCTCTGGTGGCCGCCGACCAGGCCATGGCGGATAGCGGGCTGGAGCTGGAGAAGGAGAACCGGAGCCGCTGTGGGGTCATTTTTTCCAGCGGAATCGGCGGCTTTGAGACGGTGGGGGAGGCCTATGAGCGGGGGCTGGAGCGGGGCTTTGACTCTGTATCCCCCTTTGTCATTCCCATGATTATTTCCAATATGGCCGCGGGCCACATCGCCATTCGCCACGGGTTTCAGGGGATGTGCTCCTGTGTGGTCACGGCCTGTGCCGGAGGTTCCAACGCGGTAGGTGACGCGTTCCGTCTCATTCGGGACGGCTATGCCGAGGTTATGTTGTGCGGCGGCGCCGAGGCGGCCATTACTCCCCTGGCCATGGGCGGCTTTACCTCCATGAAGGCCCTGACGGAACAGCCGGATCCGACCCGGGCCTCCATCCCCTTTGACGCCGAGCGTTCCGGCTTTGTCATGGGTGAGGGAGCGGGGGCGCTTCTGCTGGAGGAGTATGAACACGCCATAACCAGAAACGCGCATATTTATGCCGAAGTGTTAGGTTACGGCGCCAACTGCGATGCCCATCACATCACCGCTCCCGCGCCCGGCGGCGCCGGCGGGGCGGCCTGTATGGCACAGGCTCTGGCCGATGCCGGGATTGCGCCGGAGGCGGTGGATTATATCAATGCCCACGGGACCTCCACCCCCATGAATGACGCCTGCGAAACCCAGGCCATTCACACCACCTTTGGTTCTCACGCGGGCAAGCTGATGGTCAGTTCCACCAAATCCATGACCGGCCATCTGCTGGGGGCTGCCGGGGCAGTGGAAGCTATCTTCACCGCTATGGCCCTTGTTGAGGGGTTTGTCCCCGCCACCATCGGTTATCAGATTCCGGACCCAGACTGCGATTTGGACGTGGTGCCAAATGTGGGGCGTAAGGTGGACATTCGGATTGCCCTGTCCAACTCTTTGGGTTTTGGTGGGCACAACGCCGCCATTGTTCTGAAGAAATGGTCGGACCAGAAGGCGTGATTCTATGAAAAAGAGATTTAATTTGGCCAAAGCGGTCGGTGACGACCGAGCGACCGCTGCGGTATGATGGGAGAGCCGAGCATGGAATTGAATATCGACCAGATTGAGGACCTGCTGCCCCACCGCTACCCGTTTTTGCTGGTGGACAAGATTACCGCGTGCATCCCTGGGCAAAGCGCGAAGGGAATCAAATGCGTCACCGCCAACGAGCCGTTTTTTCAGGGTCATTTTCCAGGTTTTAAGGTGATGCCCGGCGTGCTGATCATTGAGGCGCTGGCCCAGGTAGGTGCGGTGGCAATTCTGACCGAGGAGGGCAACCGCGGCAAGCTGGCCCTGTTTGGTGGGATTAAAAACGCCCGCTTCAAGCAGCAGGTTCGCCCGGGTGACGTGCTGGAGCTGGAATGTGAGCTGACCGCCCGCAGGGGCCCCGTCGGCTTTGGTACCGCAGTGGCAAAAGTGAACGGGAAAACCGCATGTAAGGCAGAATTGACCTTTGCGTTGACGGAACATCCGACCGGCTCTTGCTCCGCGGAAGAAAATTTGATATAATAATAAATCGTGGGATAAAATGCCGGCGACTTGGCTTGCGCGGAGTCTGTTGCGGAGGGAGAGGAACGACGTTGTTGGAAGAGAGCTTTTCTGAGGTATACACCAAGTTTAAGCTTCACTTTTATCAGGAAATTTTTTCCCGATTTCAGAATCGAGAGGCCAGCCTGACGGCAGTGGAAACCTTTTGCATGGAGATTATTTTTGCCTTGCAGGAGCCAACCATTAATGAGTTTGCGTCGTTTGTCCGCATCTCGTCCCCAAATGCGGCCTATAAAATAAACAGTTTGATTCGAAAGGGTTATGTGGAGAAGGTACAGTCTCCACATGACAGAAGAGAGTACCATTTGCGGCCGACTCAGAAGTATATGAACTATTACAACATCGGCGGCCACTATCATCAACAGGTGATGAACCGGGTGAGAGCCCGGTTTACGCCAGAGGTGGCCGGCCAGCTGGACCAGATGCTCCAGATTATGGCCAAGGAATTGATGCCTGAGATAACCCTAAAGCAAAGCGAAGAATAAAAAGCACCCGCGCTCCAGGCGTGGGTGCTTTTTTTATAAGGATATGATGGGAAATGGGATGCTTATAGATTACGTTGAAAAAATTCAGCCAGAAACGGACATCTGGCGCTTCCTCCGCCACCATGATGGTGATCGGATCTTCCTGATGGATCTCCAGCAGCAGAGAGATCAGCCGGTTGGCTGGGGCAGACTTGCCCTCCTTGGTGAGAAAAACTATAGGTGAACTGTTTCCTCGATGAAGTCTTCTTTTAAATGCAGATGGGAACGCGTGTGGTCCGTCCAGTCCTGTCGGTGTTGGCATAACGCATGGGGATGGAAAAAAAGACCGCGTTTGAATTGCTTGAGGTGGTATTTCGGATAGAATGTCCTTGAACAGGCGCAAAGAGAAGATTGCACCGCGTTAGGAAGAAATTGCGGAATTCAAAATGTGGTTGACCCAAAGAACGGAATTTAGTACAATAGCGGCGTTATGTTCGGCGGAACTGCTGCAGTTTTGTCAAACGGAAAAGGAGAAATTTTGATGGAAAAGAGAGAAAATTTTTCGTCCCGTCTGGGGTTCCTGCTGATTTCAGCAGGATGTGCCATCGGACTGGGAAACGTGTGGCGCTTTCCCTATATTACGGGAAAATATGGCGGAGGAGCCTTTGTGCTGGTCTATCTGTTGTTTTTGGTGATCCTTGGGCTGCCCGTCATGATAATGGAATTGGCCGTGGGACGGGGAAGTCAGCAGAGCATTGCCAGGTCCTTCCATGTGTTGGAGCCAAAGGGCAGCGCTTGGCATTGGTACAGCTGGTTTGGTATCGCGGGAAATTACCTGCTGATGATGTTTTACACCGTCATTGCCGGCTGGCTGCTGCTCTACTGCGGCAAAATCGCTATGGGCGATTTCGTAGGATTGGATTCGGCTGGAGTGGCGGCGGAATTTACGGCCCTTTTGAGCAAGCCGGGGCTGATGACCCTGTTTATGGCGCTGGTGGTTCTGATCGGAATGGGGGTGTGCTTCCAGGGGCTGCGTAATGGTGTGGAGCGGATTACCAAAGTGATGATGGTCTGCCTGCTGGCCATCATGGCGGTGCTTGCGGTCCGGTCGGTTACGCTGGAGGGGGCCGGAGAGGGCCTGCGCTTTTATCTCCAACCCAAGTTTGAACACCTGATGTATGATGAAGCCGGAAAGTGGATTCTGGGAGAAACAATCTTTGCCGCCATGGGACAGGCGTTTTTCACTTTGTCTCTGGGTATCGGCGCCATTGCAGTGTTCGGCAGTTACATTGGGAAAGAGCATTCTCTGGCCGGAGAGGCCCTTCGCATCGGCGTACTGGACACCTTTGTGGCATTTGTAGCCGGGTTGATTATTTTTCCGGCCTGTTTTGCCTATGGAGTGACTCCCGGAGAGGGACCGGCGCTGATTTTCGTGACGCTGCCTAATATTTTTAATGAGATGGCGTTTGGAAGGCTTTGGGGCGCACTGTTTTTCGTATTTCTGTCGTTTGCCGCACTATCCACTGTGATTGCAGTGTTTGAAAACATCATTTCTTTTGCAATCGATATGTGGGGCTGGAACCGGAAAAAGGCCGCTCTGATCAATTTGGCAGTTATTTTTGTGCTGTCGATTCCCTGCGTGCTTGGATTTAATTTGTGGTCGTCCTTTCAGCCGCTTGGGCCGGGCACCAACGTCTCAGATTTGGAAGACTTTGTAATATCCAATAATTTACTGCCTTTGGGCTCTTTGGTCTACCTTTTGTTTTGTGTATCCCGAAAGGGCTGGGGATGGGAAAGGTTCCTGGCAGAAGCCAATGCCGGTGCTGGCCTGAAGTTTCCGAGAGAAGTGCGTTTTTATGTGACGTTCATTTTGCCGCTGATCGTTCTCATTATTTTTGTGGTAGGTTACTGGAACAAATTTGCAGGCTGATCAGAGAAACGATCCAGAAGTCAGAAGGTAGCCCTTGCTGAATAAATTTGGAGGAGGATGAAAAACTGCCAGGAGGATTGAACTGCCATATCTTGACATAGAATTTGCGGATATTCCTCAACAAATTGGGCAAATTGGTTGAATGGACATTGAAAAGCCTGGATCGCCCTACGGTTTTTGTGCAAAATATTAATTCAAAAAATGCATATTTTTCTAGGAAAGAGGAAAAATATGACATAGTTTTTGCGAAAAGTGAATGGCATGTGTCACACTATCCGATTTATGAAGAAAAAAATTGCAATTCGTGTCGCAAAAATGGATTTGAAAAAGATTTAGCAATCTTCTGGTGGTCATGATTCACAAAAGTTTAACAAACTGTTCAAATCTTATTGCGAAAGCCAGCTGGGCATAGTATACTTTAGTTTGATAAATGAATGAATTTTAAGAATGTGGAATTGTGGGTTCTCGCCGTTCTGAGAGAGGACGGCGTACATGCTGTAGGAACCAACCAAGTCAAATTTGGTTCAAATTTTGGAGAAAAAAGGAGCAAAAAATTATGAAAAGAGTGTTCGCGACCTTGCTGACCGCTGCAATGTTGTTGTCTGTGCTGGCGGGCTGTGGCAGCAGTGGAACCACCGGTGGTGGAACCGCCAGTGGCTCTTCCAGTGGCTCTTCCAGCGCCGCCGCTCCATCCGGCAAAACCCAGATTCTAACCATTGGCACGGCCGATTCCACCGGCACGATGTATCCTGTGGGTGCGGGTGTGGCTTCTGTCATCAATGACAATGTTCCTGGCTTTAAAGTTAACGTAGAGACATCGAAGGGCTCTCCCGCCAACTGCGTGAATATCCAGCAGGGCAATGTGGAGCTGGCTACCATTGCCGGCGACACCGCCCTTCAGGCGGTTAACGGTATGGGCAACTTCGAAGGAAAAGCGTGCCCCGATCTGCGTGCTCTGTGCGCCGTGTATGCTTCCCTGTCCAACTGGATTGCGCTGAAGTCCAGCGGTATGACCATGGTGCATGACTTAGCCGGCAAGAGCGTGGCGGTCGGCCCTGAGGCATCCACGACCGAGATTGCCGGTTTGGCCGGCATGGCCGCTTGCGGCGTCGAGCCCGGGGAGAAAGTAAACCTTGGTTTGGGCGACGGTGCAAACGAAGTGGGCGACAGTGTGCGTGACGCTTCCCATGCCTTTGCTGGTGTGCCCGTCGGCGGCCAGCTGTCTGTGGCTCAGACCAAGGAATGTGTGTTCCTGGGCTATACCGATGCGGAGTTGGACAAGGTGATTGAAGGCAACCCCTCCTACTACAAGACCGTGATCCCTGCCGGCACCTACCCTGGACAGGATGCAGATGTGGCTACTTTCGGCGTGAAGTGCCTGATTGTGGTCAACGCAAGCATGGACGAGCAGACTGCCTATGATTTTGCTAAGGCTCTGACTACCCATGTGGACAATCTGGTGGCGGCACACGCCTCTATGACCGCGATGAAAGATACCAATTTCATCTGCAAAGATATGCCCATTGCTCTGCATCCTGGCGCTGAGAAATATTATAAAGAAGTTGGCATGCTGTAAAAGCAGAAAGCCCTCTGTTTGCACGAAAAATCTGTAAGACCTTGCTCCGTACTGCCGTTTGAGTATCTGCTCAAACGGCAGTATGGGATCATAGGGATTTTTTAACGCTTTCTTTATGTTGTGTGTTATGAACTTGTGTATAATAAGGAGAAATATATGGCTAGGAAAAAAGAAGTCAAGGAAATTGACGTAACTAGTCTTGACAGCGAATTAGCGGCAGCGAAAACATTGGAAGAGGGCAAGGACTCCCCCTTTATTAAAGCAGCCGCTGTGGTTGCCCTATTCATGGGTCTCTTCCACGTTTATACCGGCTATTTCGGTCAGCTGCCCTATGTGTCCCAGCGCGGCTTCCATCTGGCCTTCGGGATCACCATTGTGATGCTGGCCAACCCCCTCCACGAGCATTTCTTTAAGAAAAAGTTTGCCAATATTAAGGCGTTTGAAGTGATTGCCCGCGTCATCGATCTTATCCTGATTGTGGCAGTCTGGGCCGCGGTGTTCATGGCCCGGGACGAGGTGTCTAAGATCTCTGAGCGGCTGGGTGTGGTGACACCCATGGCCACGTTAGCGGGCGCTTTGCTTTTGCTGATTGTGCTGGAGGGCACCCGCCGATGCCTGGGCTGGATTATGCCCATCCTAGCGCTGATTTTTATTGCCTATGCATTGGCAGGTCCCTATCTTCCGCTGCAGATTGCCCACCGTGGTTACAGCATAGTACGCATTTTCCAGTTTTTGTCTACTGATTTGGATGGTATCTTCGGTACCACAATGAGCGTATCTGCCACGGTCATTTTCATGTTCGTGATGTTCGGCTCCTTCCTGGAGCAGTCGGGCTGCAGCTCCTTCATCAACAACATTGCATTTGCTCTTACCGGGAAGATTCGGGCCGGAGCGGCCCTGTCTGCCGTGGTTGCCTCTGCCCTGATGGGTACAATTAACGGCTCTGCGGTGGCCAACGTGGTGGGTACCGGTACCTTTACTATCCCTCTGATGAAGTCCCGTGGATACCGGCCCGCCTTTGCTGCCGGCGTAGAATCCGTGTCCTCTACCGGCGGCCAAATTCTGCCCCCTGTTATGGGATCCGGTGCGTTTTTGATGGTGGCCTTTACCAATGAGCCTTACATTGCCATCGTTATTTGCGCCGTGGTTCCGGCCTTGTTGTATTTCATTGGAGCCGCCGCCGCTGTGATTTCCCAGTCGGAAATTGCGGAGATTGAGTTGGCAGATCCAAAGGATATTCCAAAGGCCCAGACTGTGCTGAAGGACGGCTGGATTTATCTGGTCATCATTGCGGTATTGATTTATTGCCTGCTGGTGGCTCAGTTGTCCCCCCTACGCTCCGCGCTGTACGCCTCCACCAGCGTGCCCATCATTATGCTGTTTGACAAGAAAAAGCGGTTCCGCCCCAAGCACATTGTGACCTCTTTGGTTAAGTCTGGTTTCGGTGCCATGTCCATCGTCATGGGCTGCGCCTGTGCCGGCATCGTGGTGGCAATGACCTCTCTGACTGGAATCGGCGTGGTGTTTGGTGACATGATGATCAAGGCTGCCGGTGGAAACCTGTTCCTGTCTCTGGTCTTCACTGCTATGGCTTGCGTCATTCTAGGCATGGGGCTGCCCACTACCTCTGCTTATGTCATTGCAGCCTCCATTTTGGCCCCCTCCCTGGTTACCCTGGGACTGCCTGTGCTGACGGCTCATCTGTTTGTGTTCTACTTCGCCTGCCTGTCTGCCATCACGCCGCCGGTTGCGCTGGCTGCTTATGCCGGAGCCGGTTTAGCAAAATGCAGCCCCATGACTACTGCGGTAGAGGCCTGTAAGCTGGGCTTTGCTGGATTTATTGCACCGTTTGCTTTCTGTTACAATGATGGTCTACTGCTGAAAGGCGGCTTGGGGAATATAATTTCGGTGTGTATTACCGCACTGGTAGGTACCATTATAATCTCAATGGGCTTCCAGGGGTGGCTGTTGTGGAAGCTGAACCCAGTCGAGCGGGTGCTGTTTATGTGCGGCGGTACCATGATGTTCATCCCTGGCACAATGACCGACATGGTCGGACTGGCAATTGCCGTTTTGCTGATTCTCATCAATGTGAAGAAGTGGAAAAAGCCGGCTAAGGCTATATCCTGATTTTTTTCTGCAATATTTCTCGGGAAACCGCTGCGAAAAACAGCGGTTTCCTTTTTGATTTGACATTTTAGGGCTGATCACATAGAATATTCGAGGGGCAATGGGGTCCCAAACAAAAAAGTCCAAGGGAGGACTATATCATATGGAAGAACTGCTGGAACAGCTGCTGGAGGAGTGTCGTCCTTACACGCTGCAGGGTCAGGTGGCCACCTATATTCCGGAGTTGGCCAAAGGTGACCGCAACGATTTTGGGATCTATGTGCTGCGCAGCGATGGAAGGCATTATCAGGTTGGTGACTATAAGAAGTGCTTTACCATCCAGAGCGTGGTCAAGCCCATTTTGTTGCTTCTGGCGCTGATGGACAACGGTGAGGAGTATGTCCGGTCCAGGGTTGGTGTGGAGGCGACGGGGAAGCCGTTCGATGCCATCAATGTTACCGATCAAACCCTGCTGAATGAGCATTTGAATCCGATGGTGAATATGGGCGCAATTGCCATGTGTACGCTGCTGAAAGGAGCGGATTACAACGAGCGCTTCCAGCGTTTGCTCGACTTGACCCGGACACTGGCCAATAATCCGGAGATCAAGCTGGATATGGCGGTCTATCACTCGGAAAAGCGAACGGGCAACAAAAATCGGGCTTTGGCGTTTTTGCTGAAGACATATGGAATGATTCAGGACGACGTGGAAGATGTGTTGGAGTGTTACTTTAAGGCTTGCTCCATCTCGGTTAACAGCAAAGACTTGGCCAACATCGGCTTTGTGCTGGCAAATCGGGGGA
>JAYFPV010000407.1:0-9446 GCA_034927465.1 Lawsonibacter sp. | reverse complement strand
CAGGGGGCCGCCCATGGGCGGCCCCCTGTTTTTGTGTCAAGATTCCAATTGATTCACCACGCCCACAAACAGGGGAATGCCATCGGTTCGAATGACAAACAGGAAGGGTCGGTCCAAATCCATGACGCACACCTTGGAAGGAGTTTCGGGCAGTGCGGAGGTGATGTCCATCGCCAGAATGGTGACCGCGGCACCCTCGACCCCCTGCTCGTCCGCCTTGACCCGGGCGAGTTGTTTGGCCTCGGACAGGTATGCGCCGAGGGTGGTCAGGTTGGACAAATCGGCCTTGTCCGGGTTCAACAAATCGGTGACTCCCAATGCCGCCAGGGGAGCGTTCAAATCCAGAATGGAGGACACATCAAACTTCGGGACCGCCCACTGGACTTCTCCGCGTTGGACATCGTTCCCAGAGAAGTCCAGGGAAGAGAGCAGCTCTGGGTCCCGGAGCAGGTCCTCCGGGCTGGTGCCCTGGTCGGGGAGGAGAAAGACCACCTCGCCCAGCTGGGTCGTGAGTGCGGCGGCCTGGTAATGGTTTCGCTCCAGAAAGTTGGCCTTGACGGTTTGGTGCATAAAGTCCGTCTTGATCTGAGTCCGGTCAGCATTTGTAAAGGTGTCCGGCTTGGTCAATTCCGGCAAAAATTCATCGGCCCATCCCGCCCGATAGTACAAAGAGGAGACCAGCAGAGCCAGAGTTTCCGCCTTTGTCTGCACCACTGGGTCCCCGCCCCCGATCAGTCCGTTGGTCTGCTTGCCGATCCAGTCGGTCACGGCCTGATCGGCGGATTTGGTTCCCATGGGCGCGGCGTAGGTTCCAGCATAATAGCGGTTGGCCAGGATATCAAGGGTGTCCGGAACATAGGCGCCATCCAGGGAGCTGTTGAGCCAGACGGAGTTGGCAAGCAGCAACGAGCTGGCTCCGTCGTCGGTGTATAGCCCCTGCCACACCTGGGAGATCTGAGTTTGGAGAGCTTCGACGCTGTCGGAGCCCAGCGCGGAGAGCACCTGCCGGCGGCTGTCCCCGCCGCTGCATTGGGCCAGCATGGATAGTGCCGCCCACAGCGACAGAGGGGAGTAGACCGCGTTTTTCCCGGCCTGCTCGGCCAGAGCCAGAGCGGTGCTGCGGCTGGCAAACCCGGTCAGACTGGCAGCAGTATCCTGGGAAATTCCGTCTCCCCGCAAGGTCTGCAGCGCGGCGCGGTACGTCTCTTCTGCCTGGAAGTAGGCGTCCCAATTCCCACCATCTGCCGGGGGAGTGGGAAGAGTGGGAAATTCCGGATAGACAGGCTCTTTCAGTGCCAGCTGAGAGAGAGATGGAGAACCGGAACCGCCGGAAGATGTCCCCGTGCCTCCGGAACTGCATCCGATTGGGGTCAGAGACAGTGTTGCCGCCAGAAGGGCAGCGAGAAGTTGTTTCATCGTTACATGCTCCTTTTCAAACATAATCATGTTTGTTTGAAGGAATAGACGAAAAACGAACGAACAAGTTCCCTATGTTCCATGGAGATGCAGAAATGAAAGCCTGTGAATTTCAAACTGCCACAGAAGGAATGCGGATTCTGCCCCGAAAACGCAGTACCAAGGGATCCATGTCTGAGTGCTACGCAATACCGGCGTATGGCAGACCGCGGCCAGCGGAGAGAAAGCGAGGGCCAAAATAGACCCGCAGCGGGCACACTGTGGAAAAACGGCGCGCCCGCTGCGGGTCCAGAAGGAAGCAAATAATCGAATCAAGCAGCCCGGAAGGAATTACAGATCCTTGTTCTGGGGGATATCAGGCAGGGAGGCAAAACCCCTTTGCAGATCTTCATCGGTGGGCACAGAGTCGGTCATGGTGCCGGAGAGGTATGCCTCGTAAGCGGTCATATCGAAGTAGCCGGTGCCGGTCCGGCCGAAGAGAATGGTCTTTGCCTCGCCGGTCTCCTTGCACCGAAGCGCCTCGTCAATGGCGCCCTTAATGGCGTGGGCCGACTCGGGAGCGGGGAGGATCGTCTCCCGCTTGGCGAAGAGGACGGCGGCCTCGAATACCTCGCTCTGTTTGTAGCTGACGGCCTCCATATAGCCGTCGTGATAAAGCTTGGACAGGATGGGGCTCATTCCGTGGTACCGCAGACCGCCAGCATGGTTTGCCGAAGGAATGAAGCCGGAGCCCAGGGTGTACATTCGGGCCAGGGGGGTCACCTTGCCGGTGTCGCAGAAATCGTAGGCATATTTGCCGCGGGTTAAGGAGGGGCAGGAGGCCGGTTCCACCGCCACGATGCGGGGATTCGTTTTCCCCGCCAGCTTATCGGCCATAAAGGGGGCGATCAAACCGCCCAGGTTGGAGCCGCCACCGGCGCAGCCCACCACCACGTCGGGGTATTCGCCCAGCTCCTCCAGGGCCAGCTTGCTCTCCAGTCCGATGATGGACTGGTGAAGAAGGACCTGATTGAGGACGGAGCCCAGCACATACCGCTTGGTGCCGCCACTCTTGACCGCGGCCTCCACGGCCTCGGAGATGGCGCAGCCCAAGCTGCCGGTGGTGTCCGGATGCTCGGCCAGAATCTTCCGGCCGGCTTCGGTAGTCATGGAGGGGGACGGGGTGACCTTGCCGTCAAAGACCCCCATCACCGCCTTGCGGAAGGGCTTTTGTTCATAGGAGCACTTGACCATATACACCTCGCAGTCCAGACCGAAGTAGGCGCAGGCCTCGGACAGGGCGGTGCCCCACTGGCCGGCACCCGTTTCGGTGGTAACACCCGTCAGACCCTGCTGTTTGGCATAGTAGGCCTGAGCTACGGCGGAGTTGAGCTTGTGGGAACCGGAGGTGTTATTTCCTTCGAATTTATAATAGATTTTTGCAGGGGTGCCCAGAGCTTTTTCCAGCTCGTATGCCCGTATCATGGGGGAGGGGCGGTACATCTTGTAGACATCCAGCACTTCTTCGGGGATGTCCACATAGGTCGTTGCGCCGTCGATCTCCTGGTGGGCCAGCTCCTGGCAGAAAATGGGGTACAGCTCCTCCTCGGCCAGCGGCTGGAGGGTGCCCGGATTCAACAGCGGGTCTGGCTGGGATGGCATGGCGGAACGGAGGTTGAACCACTGGCGGGGCATTTGCTCTTCAGTCAAATACAGGCGGTGAGGGACTTTTTTCTGGTTACTCATTTCTAGAACTCCTTTTTCATCTGGGGAGAAGACGCAAAAAAGCCCTTCATCCCCGAAAATTTATTTCTGGGACAAAGGACTGATCACAGCCTCTGCGGTACCACCCGGATTGACGTATTGACAAACATACGCCCACTCGCTTTCACACGCCTGACAGCATGCGCTCTCCGGATAACGGGTAGAGTCCCCGTCGCGCTACTAAGAGAAAAACCCCGTTCGCTATACCCTCAGAAGTCCATTCACCACGCCGCCCCCTGCCGCGATCCCACCATCCGCGGCTCTCTGAAAAGGTTCGTATCGTCGCTACTCTTCTTCCTCATCGGTTTTTGATTTGCACTTTGGGGTTATTATAGTAGCGAAAGGCCGCATTTGTCAAGTGAAATTTTTAGGGGCAAAAGATATTTGGTCCTGTGCGGGAAAGGCGATCTGCCGTCCTAATCCCGCTTGCCCTTTACAGGGCGGTTCAGAAGAAGAATGGCGCAGAAAATGGCCCCCATCCCAAGCAGCTTGTATCCGGTTACCGACTCGTGAAACAGGCTAATGCCCAGCAGGGCGGCCACAAAGGGTTCGGCCGTGGCCAGGATCGCGGCCCTGCCTGCCTCGGTATGCCGCAGTCCGCTGGTGTAAAGAAGATATGGCAGAATGCAGCACAACACGCCGATGCCCAAACCGCCCACAATGGCTCGTCCATCCGTTAGCAGGATCAGATGCCGATGGAGGCCAGAAAAGGGGAGCGAACAGGCGGCGGAGAAGAGAAAGGTGTAAAAGGTGACCGTGGAGGGAGGGTATTTGGCCAGGGCAAATTTACCAAAAACAGAATACAGTGCGTAGCCAAAACCGGAACCCAATCCAAATAGGATTGTCCGGAACGACACAGACTGCTGTCCCAGAGGGAGCAGTCCGGTGACCAACACACAGCCAGAAAAGGTAAGTACCAAAGCGCCGATTTTCAGCGAGGTGATCTTCTCCCGAAAGAAAACGGCGGACATGAGGGTGACGAACACCGGAGCGGTATACAGCAACACCGCCGCCACCGACATGGAACTGGATGAGATGGCGTTGAAGTAGCACCAGTTAAAAAACAGCAGGGAACATACCCCTGTGCCAAAAAAGTAGTACCAGTGGCGGGGGGCGATCTTCAATCGTTTCCGGTTGGTAAACGCCAAGAAAAGACCATAGATAATGGCGGCCACTGTGCTGCGCACCGCAACCCCCTCCATGGCTGACAGGCCGGCGGCAGTGAGCAGTTTGAGAAACACGCCGATGCAGCCCCAAAGAGCAGCTGCAACGAGGATGGACAGATTGAATTTTTTCTCCATTGGACTTGCCTCATTTCCTGGGATCCGATATACTGGGAACCGCGTGAAGCGCGGAAAGGCGCAAAAACCAAACGCGTGCGGGGGAAACAGAAGATGAACTATCCAAATATTTCTTCGGGTATTTTTCTGGCCAGACCAAACCGCTTTCTTGCCTATGTAGAGGCGGCCGGAGAGCGCAGGGTATGCCATGTGAAGAATACGGGCCGCTGCCGGGAGCTGTTGGTGCCCGGATGCCGGGCATATCTGGTGGAACGTGACAATCCCGCCCGGAAGACCCGATACGACCTGGTTGCGGTGGAAAAAGAAACGGAGCGAGGCCCTTTGCTGGTCAATCTGGACTCCCAGGCGCCCAACCAGGTGTTTGGGGAATGGGCCGCCGCGGGCGGCTTTCGATCCGGGCTTACCCTCCTGCGTCCGGAGACGGCATATGGGAACTCCCGTTTCGATTTTTACTGGGAGGCACAGCCAAAGCCTGTTACAGCGTCAAGCCAAGCAAATCCCATGGGGATAAGCGGATCAGAAGATGCGCGGGAGCGGGGTTTTGTGGAAGTGAAGGGGGTCACGCTGGAGGAGAACGGAGTGGCGCGGTTTCCAGACGCACCCACCCTTCGGGGGGTGAAGCACCTGGAAGAGCTGATCATAGCGCAGAACGCCGGCTACCGAGCGGCGATCTGTTTCATTGTTCAGATGGAGGGGATGAAGGTCCTGGAACCCAACGATGCCACCCATCCTCAGTTTGGAGAAGCACTGCGCCGCGCCGCTCGGGCAGGGGTGTCGGTCCTGGTGATGGAATGCCATGTGACGCCTGACAGCCTGAGTGTGACGAAATCGCTGCCCATCCGATTGTGAATAACGAGATGAATCAACTTGCATTTTGTGAAAGAAGAAGGGGCGAAAAGTGTACAAAAGATCAAGGGGGAGGACAGGCGTGGATTCATCGGATTCTCCAAACTTGGATTCCCCCCCTTGACAGAGAAACGCTTTGGGCGTAGACTACGGCACAAGCAACGACGCTGTGGTCAAGGATTGACTGCGGCGTCGTTTCTGTTCGGCAGGAGAGTTGGGGGATTTCAGACTCACGCAAAGGCGCGTGTCCCGTAAGTGTGGCGGGATACGCGCCCATTTTATGTTTGGGAGAGTGAATGCATATGGATATGTCGGTATGGTTCCTAGTTGGCGCAATCTTAGTGTTCTTCATGCAGTGCGGCTTTGCAATGGTGGAAACCGGCTTCACCCGGGCCAAAAACGCAGGCAACATCATTATGAAGAATCTGATGGACTTCTGCATCGGCACCGTGGTCTTTGTTGCTTTGGGCTACGGAATTATGAACAGTGAAAATTACTTTTTCGGCGTGATTGGTATGCCGGAATATCAGATGTTTACCAATTTCTACGATTTTAACTGGCCAAACTTCTTCTTCCAGCTGGTCTTTTGCGCCACCGCCGCCACCATCGTGTCCGGCGCGATGGCTGAGCGGACCAAATTCATCTCCTATTGCCTTTACTCCGGTTTTATCAGCGCCATTGTTTATCCCATCGAGGCCGGCTGGGTGTGGAACAGTCAGGGCTGGCTGGTGCAGTTCGGCTATGTAGACTTTGCGGGTTCCTCTGTGATCCATATGGTCGGCGGCATCTCTGCCCTCATCGGAGCCGCGATGCTGGGTCCCCGGATTGGCAAGTATACCAAGAAAAAGGATGGCTCCATTGAGGTTCACGCCATTCCCGGCCACTCCCTGACCCTGGGTGCCCTTGGCTGCTTTATCCTGTGGTTCTGTTGGTACGGCTTCAACGGCGCTGCTGCGGGTGATGTAGCTCAGATGGCCCAGATTTTAGGCACGACCACCATTGCCCCCGCTGTGGCTACCGTCTCCTGTATGATTTATACTTGGCTTAAAAATGGAAAGCCCGATGTTTCCATGTGCCTGAACGCTTCTCTGGCCGGCTTGGTGGCCATTACCGCTCCCTGCTCCACGGTTGATGTGGTGGGTGCATTCTTTATCGGTATGGTGGCCGGCGTCCTAGTGGTGGTGGCAGTGGAATTCCTGGATATAAAGCTCCACATTGATGATCCTGTTGGCGCTGTGGCAGTTCATGGTGCAAACGGTATGTGGGGCACTGTGTCGGACGGCCTGTTTAACACTACTGATGGCCTGTTTTACGGCGGCGGCCTCTACCACCTGGGCGTACAGTGCATGGGCGTGATTGCCATCGCTGCGTATACGGTGGTAGCCATGTTCCTGGTCTTCCATCTGATCAAGGCGATTGTGGGCCTGCGGGTCTCTGCCGAGGAAGAGATTATCGGCCTGGATGTGGCGGAGCACGGACTGGCCTCTGCTTATGCAGACTTTCTGCCCTCTGCTCCCGGTACCATCGGCGGCGGCGACGCCAGCCACGAGCCAGTGGATATCAGTGGGCTGGTTCCTGTGGCGCTGAAGCCCCGTACGGCGGTAGCCACCGATGCCCCCAAAATGACCAAGGTGACCATTATCTGCAAAGAAGAGCGCTTCTCCGCCTTGCAGGACACCATGGCTGCCATTGGCATCACCGGCATGACGGTTTCCAATGTCATGGGCTGCGGCACCAAGCTGGGTAAGGTTGGACAGTACCGCGGCGTTAAGATGAGTATCAACCTGATGCCCAAGATTCAGGTCGATATTGTGGTGACTAAGGTGGATCCGGCTCTGGTGATTGCAGCGGCTCAGAAAGTGCTGCGTACCGGAAACGATCAGGGCGATGGAAAGATCTTCCTCTACAATGTGGAAAATGTTGTGAAAGTTCGCACCGGCGAAATGGATTACGATGCCCTCCAGGACGACGATTAAGTGCAGTTGATTGACGTCCCGGTTTCCGCTCCTCTTTCTCTTGACGACAGGCCCGCCGTAACTTACGGCGGGCCTTGTCGTGTCTTTTTTGTGATCAGGACCAGATCTGAAATTCTCTCAGCGGAACCGGGGAGAGCGGGGAAATTTATACCGACACAGCTGCTCTTTGCAGCCGGCACACTGGAGCAAGCGGTTCGAGCCGGACCAAAACCGCTCCGGATGGCGGCGAAACCGCACCTCCCAAAAGACAAGCACCAGTACCCCGGTCCAAAACAGGGACTGTGCGTACCAGTGGAACACGCACATCAGGGGAGCGGCCATCATCCAGGAGCCCCAGGCAAAGATGCGGCAGTTGACGCAGCAGCGGTTTTTCATGAGAAAGGTCTGGAAAGGGCAAAAAAACAACACGCAGACGAGGTCACACAAAAAGGCCAGCGCACACAAAAAGACCAGATCCGGAATGCCAAGCACCCCAAAATGGTAGAGTACACCAAAAGACAAATTGACCGCCAGCCAAACGGCAGCCACCTTGACCGCACCGCGATTTTGCAGCCGGATGGCTAGGGCCAGCTGGTCTTGCCGATAGTCCGGGACGGGAACAAAGCAGGCAGGGTACTGCTTTAGGCAGCCGGTAGTCAGACCGCTTTTTGGGTTGAGCTGGACCAGCATGGAGGACAGCACGCCAAGCCAGAGCAAAAGCAGGGGAAAAGGAAGCGGGCCGGGAGCGGTAAAGTCCAAAGCGGTCCGGTCGACAAAATAGGGGACAGCGATGAGCAGAAAGACAGCCAGCCGGACCAAATAGTCCCGCAGATATCGCTTGGTCACAGGGGTGAGTTGGGTCAAACGAGTGCCTCCCTTCTTCGCCGGTACGAAGCTGGGTACCGTTCGCGCCGGGACAGGTCCCCGGCGTTTCCCCTGCTGTGCCGGCTTTCTTCGGACTGCACGAGCTGCACGGGCTATGGGTGAAGCGGCTCAGAAGAAAACCTGGCACTACATCTCCTGCCGGCCTTCCAGCGCCCGCATCAAGGTGGCGTCATCGGCGTACTCCAAATGACTGCCTACGGGAATCCCGTAGGCCAACCGGGTCACCTTGACCTGAAATGGCTTGAGCAGCCGGGACAGATACATGGCGGTGGCCTCCCCCTCGGTATCCGGGTTGGTGGCCATTATCACTTCACGAATGTCTCCGTCGGCCACCCGCTCTACCAGAGATTTGATGTGCAGGTCGTCCGGACCCACATGGTTCATGGGGGAGATTACTCCGTGAAGTACATGGTACAGTCCGCCGTACTCTCTGGAGCGCTCCATGGCCATCACATCTTTTGGGTCGGCGACCACGCAGATCAGAGTGCTGTCCCGCTTCAAGCTGGAGCAGATGGCACACGGGCCGTCTCCCTCCGTAAGGTTCTGGCAGACCGGGCAGCAGTGAATGGACGACTTGGCATCCACAATCGCTTGGGCGAAGGAAGCGGCATCCTCCTCTGGCAGGGAGAGCATGTGAAAGGCCAGACGCTGGGCCGATTTCATGCCGATGCCTGGCAGTTTGGCAAAATGTTCCACCAAATTTTCAAGCGCGGGAGGGAAATACTGCATATTGGTGTTGCCTCCTTATGTACCGATGCTGGGTGGGCAGCCGTTTGATGGTTGGACGTACTTTTTATCCTGACCTTTACAGACGCAGGGCACGGATCGCGGCAGGGATATCATCTTTTCCGTACACTGCGGAGCCGGCCACCAATACATTGGCTCCCGCCTCAACCACCAGAGGGGCGGTTTTGGGAGAGATGCCGCCGTCTACCTCCAGCTCACAGGCGGGGTTATACCGGTTCAGAATGTCTCGGACCTGGCGGATGGTATCCAGCTGGGACCTCATGAAGGACTGCCCGCCAAAGCCCGGCTCCACCGTCATCACCAGAACCAGATCCAAATCCTCCACATAGGGTAAAATGGCATTGGCAGACGTGATGGGACGCAGTGCAACGGCTCGCTTTACCCCACAGTCCTTCATCACCTTCAGCGCCTCGGCAATGCGGGTGGGGTGGTCGGCCTCCAGATGGACGGACAGCAGATCGGCCCCGGCCTTCGCAAAGTCTTCCACATATCGCACCGGCTTGTCGATCATCAGATGAACATCCAAAAACATATCTGTGCATGCGCGAATGGA
>JAYFPV010000190.1:0-5080 GCA_034927465.1 Lawsonibacter sp. | reverse complement strand
GCTGCCTTTATCAGCGGAGCCGTCGTCTACTTTACATTTATTGCGCCGGAAATGCCGCTAAACATTGTACTGTCGAAGATGATTACTTCTGGCATGAACTTTAACCTGATGGCTATCCCGTTTTTCATCACAGCGGGTCTGTTGATGAATTACACTGGCATTACCTCCCGCATGATGAACTTTGCCGACCTCTTGGTGGGGCATATGTGGGGCGGCCTAGCCCAGGTCAATGTGCTGCTGTCTACCCTGATGGGCGGTCTGTGCGGCTCTTCCAATGCGGATGCCGCTATGGAGTGTAAGATGCTGGTGCCCGAAATGGAGAAACGCGGCTTCAATCGTGCCTTTTCCGCCGCCGTCACTGCAAACTCTGCGCTGATTTCCCCCATGATTCCTCCTGGAGTCATGCTGATTCTGTATGCTTCCATTACGGAGAACTCTGTGCTGGATATGTTTATGGCTGGCTACCTGCCCGGCATTCTGATGTGCATTATGATGATGATCGCCGTGAACTATGTCTCCCACCGTGACGGTTACAAGCCCGTGCGTGAGAAACGTGCTACGCTGAAGGAGATCGCCCACGGCTTGATCGAATGCTTCTGGGCCGTGGTGATGATCGTCGTTCTGATCGTCGGTCTGCGCAGCGGGATCGTTACCGCCACCGAGGGCGGCGCCATCCTCTGTCTGCTGTGTGTCTATGTGGGTATGTTTATCTACAAGGAACTGCACATTTCAGACTTCAAGGTGATCTTCCTGGAGGCCTTCACTTCCATAGCAAACGTGTTTGGCATCATTATCTCCGCCACTGTGTTCGGCCTATATTTGACTTATGCGCAGATTCCGCAAATGATTACGACTCTCGTGCTGGACATCACCGACAGTCCCATTGTGTTCCTTCTGCTGGTGAACATCATGCTGCTCATCATGGGGATGCTGGTGGACAGCTCCGCCGTCCTAATGATCGCAGGCCCTCTGCTGTACCCTGTGGCTATGAACTTCGGCATTAATCCCATCCATTTTGGCATTACAATGATCCTCAATCTGTCCATCGGTGCCATCACGCCTCCCTTCGGGGCAACCATGTATCAGTGCTGTAACCTGTGCAAGATTGAAATTCCTGATTTTCTAAAGCAAGAAAAAGAGCTGTTCGCAGCGCTGATTGTCAGCCTGATTCTGGTTACGCTGATCCCAGGCATCTCCACACTGATCCCCACGCTGATGAAGTAAACCCTCCGCTTGAAACGAGGCAACAAGATGAAAAAGTCTTATTTTCCCGAAAACGGCGGTTGGCTGAAGGGCAACCTCCACTGCCACACCACCGTATCGGATGGTACAATTGCACCGAAAGAACTGGCAGGGCGATATGTGTCCGCCGGGTATGATTTCCTGTCAATGACCGATCACAATGTCTTTGTGACTCATGGTGAGCTGCCGCAAGAGCAAATTCTCTTGCTCACCGGCGTGGAGCATGATATTGAGTACAGCCCCGACAAGTGTACCCACGTTGTGGGAACAGGCGCAGTCGGCAAAGAAAGCACGAACTATCTCTGCAAGCGCTATTCCGCCGCAGAACTCGGCGATCAGCAGCTCATCGACATGATGCGTAAGGATGGGCAGTTTGTGGTGCTGGCGCATCCCATCTGGTCTCGGATGGAGCCGGAAGATGTTCTCACGCTAGATGGGTTTCATGCCATGGAAATCTTTAATAACGGAACCGAGCATCTGTGCCACGGCGGATACGCCGAGAGCTACTGGGATATGTTGCTGCGTCACGGCAAACGCATCTTTGTCACAGCCAGCGATGATGTCCATGTGTCTGGCGATTTGTTCGGCGGCTGGGTCTGGGTAAAAGCAGCCCAACGCAGTCCCCAGGCGGTGATCGATGCACTTTTTCACGGTGCGTTCTATGCCTCCAGCGGTCCTGTGATCCACGACTTCGGCATGGACGAGGACAGGGCGTATGTTTCCTGCTCCAACTGTCGGGAAATCCATTTTGTCACTTATCCACCCAGAGGAAAATCCTTCTTCGCGGAAACCGGCGCATCACTTGCCGGGGCGTCCCATACCCTCACAGGGCGTGAGGCGTATGTCCGTGCTGTCTGCGTGGATACCGAGGGGCACTCCGCTTGGACAAATCCCATCTTCTTTGATGATCGCAAGTAAGCGGAAATGAACAAAATCGTATGCTACGGCGACTCCAATACCTGGGGATACGTCCCCGGCACAGGAGAACGCTTTGATGCGGACACCCGCTGGCCAGCCCGTCTCCAAACGGAGCTGGGCAGTGAGTTCTGCGTCATTGAGGAAGGTATGAACGCTCGAAGCACCTCATTCGACGACCCGTTCTGTGAGGGCCTGAATGGAAAAAAGACCCTTCTGCAAACGCTGATGGCAGCCAGGCCCATTGACTTGCTGATCATCAGCCTTGGAACCAATGATTTAAAATTTACGGATGCACGGGGCTCATCCAAGGGACTGAGCGCCCTGCTGAGTGCCGCACTCGCTGCAGATCATGGCAAGCACGTTGGCATTTGGAACGATGCGCCGGTGATCCTTGTGATCTCGCCCATTTTGTTGTTTCCGGGTATTGATACGAGGGAGCCGCCATCTTCCTTAAAAGGTAAGTACGCCGAGTCGCTCCGCTTCAAGGATTACTATGGCCCGGTGTGTCAAGCCAATGGCGTGTTCTTTCTGGATGCTTCGGCGTATACCACTGCATCTGAGATCGACTGCGTACATATGGATGCGGAAAATCATAAAATTCTCAGTGTTGCGGTATCTGATATGGTGCGCCGAATTCATATGTATTTTCCTCGAGCTTGACCGCGGCTTCCTCGCCGTCAAAGACACATTCGCTGATGTGGCCCGCTTTTTTCAGGCTGAGCCGGATCAGATTTGAGATAGGTTCTTCATGTTCCACAATCATCAGGAAAAGCACCGGCTGAAGGATCTTTTCGAGCTTTTTCTTATCCGCCCGTTTGAGAAGAATCGGACCGACGAAAGCGCAGCAGATGGTTCCGATGGTTAGAAGCCCGACCAGCTCCCAACCGATGCTTCCGATTCCAAAGTGCGTAATGAAGCCGGTGACGGCGATGCCGAACAGCACCAGCACTGAGGGGCCCACCGTCTCAAGAGCCTGGCAGCCAAGAATCATCAGCCCAGCCATGATTGGGCCGCCTCCACTTAAACCTACAAGTCCGGACATCATGCCGCCGAGCAGGCCGAAGCAAACAGCCTTCACAGTGTTAGATCCCTTATGAATCTGACCGGCACTTTGTGTATCGTCCTTTTTTTGCTTTTTCTTTATGTACGAAACGAGCATCTGCACGGCGAGCAGTAGCAGGATCGCTCCCGTCACCTTGTTATACAAGTCCTCCGGCAGCAGGCCCGAGCACAGGGAACCAATAATCGAGCCGACCACGCTGCCAAACAGCATGGTGAGTCAAAACGCCAGTTGACGTTTCCGGCTTTCCAATGGCTGAACGTTCCGACAGCGGTGGTGGGGATTGTGGTGGCAAGAGAAGTGGATGCCGCAATTCCGGGTGGGATATGAAAGAATACCGTCAATATCCACACATAAACGGCTCCGCCGCTGCCCCCAAGCGAAATAATCAGCAGCCCAACCACAAATCCGACGATCAAGTCCAGTTTGCGTCCTCCTGCATGGATGTCTCGGCAATAAAGGTCTGCTGCTTCTCGTCCTCGCAAGCTTCACATTCCTCACTTCCGTGCAAGCGCGAAAGCTCGGTCGTTTTGCTGCTCGTCCTCTCCCCACAAAGCCCTGCGACGTTGCGGGGGCCCCATTGCTGGGCCTGTATCGCTCCGGCCACGTCGTTCAGATTCCGAACCTCGTCACGCTGGTTGCACGCAAATGCCACGGGCCTGTTCTCCGGAGCCGCCGCTTTTTCTTTTTATGTTGTTATACAGCCTTGTCCACTGTTCGGATTCCGGCCTGAATTTCCAGCGCCTGCTTGAGCACCGGCGGCTCCTTGCCGCGCTTCTTCGCCCGCTGCAGAATTTCCAGGCAGGCGGTCCTGCTCAAATAGTATTTTGGGACAAAATCCGCGACAAGGAAGATGCGCCTGCGCCGCTGCGGGACATTCCAGTATTGAGCGTCGTATACTCTCCAAGCAACGGAGAATTTATCTCCCAATATGGTCCCAGCAGATTGCCATACCCCGCATAACGGCAGGCGGCTTTAGCAAACCGGACGTTGCTTTCAACATCCCCCGCGTAGGGAGAGCAGATATATACCAGTTTCATTTTGCCACCGCCTTCACAATAGTACGGGTGATGTTCATCGCGGTCTGCCCGGCGTAGACGGCACTCATGAAGTTGGCTCTGGTGCTGGTGTCCAGTCCGAACGTTCCGGCGATGCGGGGAATTTCTCCGGCCGCCAGCATCAGGCCAAGCCCCAGCAGGACGTGATCCTTCAGTACCATCAGCGAGCCTGCTTTCTCAGGCTCCGGAATGATAGATGAACGGCTGCCGCCCCAAACAGACAAGCGGGATTTTGGTTTCTATGGTATAATGCTGGTAATATGAATTGCTGAGGTTGAACATGAAAAATCTGTTTTTAATCGGCGGGACTATGGGCGTCGGGAAAACGACCACCTGCCGGATATTGGAGCAAAAGCTGAATCACAGCGTGTTTCTCGACGGGGACTGGTGCTGGGACATGCACCCTTTTCAGGTCACGGAGGAAACCAAGCGCATGGTCGTGGAAAATATCTGCTTTCTTTTGAACAATTTCATCAGATGCTCTGCCTATGAAAATATCGTATTTTGCTGGGTCATGCACCAGCAGGCCATTATTGACGACATCCTTTCGCGGCTTGAAATGGAGAACTGTAAGATTCACACAATTTCCCTGATGTGCGGCGAACGGGCGCTACGGGATCGTTTACAAAAAGACGTCAGCGCCGGAGTTCGGGAGGAAGAGGTCATTCAGAGGAGTGTCGCGCGTCTGCCTCTCTACAGAGTGCTTGATACGGAAAAAATCGACGTGTCGAAAAGCGGGCCGGAGGAAGCAGCCGATCTCATCCTATCCATAACCCAGAAAGGGGAATCACAGCATGATTGA
>JAYFPV010000513.1:0-3335 GCA_034927465.1 Lawsonibacter sp. | reverse complement strand
TCGATTTTTATTCCTTCGGGTGTCAACACGTCAAAAGCTCTCCAGCCTTCGCTAACACCATTGGCACAGTGCATTGCCAGAGAAACAATGTACTCGGCGAGTTTGCCACGCTCCGTATTTCCCATCAGGTCGGAGTATGCAGGCTGACGGCTATGTAGTGAAACGAGGCGCAAATATTTCTTTTTCCGGCCATGACCAGAAGCAGAGTATCAGGCTGCGCTCCCTGGGCGATGGATACTCGGAAGCCGAGATCAAGGCTGTCATCGCAGGTGAACGGCAGCACACACCCAAACAGAAAAAATCTTATAAGCAGCCGGCGCGTTCGTTCAATCTGCTGATTGATATTGAAGCGCAGATGCGAGCAGGAAAAGGCGTCGGTTTCAAGCGATATGCCGGCAAGTACAATCTCAAGGAAATGGCCAAAACGGTCAACTACCTCACCGAAAAAAAGTTACTGCAATATGATGACCTTGCCGCAAAAACTGCCGAAGCGGTTGATCGCTACAATACCTTGGCGGCGCAGATCAAGTCGGCAGAAAAACGTATGGCGGAGATCGCTGTCCTGGAAACGCATATCGCCAATTACGCTCGCACGCGCGCGGTCTATGACGGCTATAAAAAGTCGGGCTACTCAAAAAAATATCTTGCTGAGCATGAGGCGGATATTCTTCTGCATCAGGCGGCAAAGAAAGCATTTGATGAACTGGGCCTGAAAAAATTGCCGACCATAAAAAGCCTTCGCGCCGAGTATGCGGAACTGCTGTCCGCAAAGAAAACGGCATGAGCTGTTGTCCCTGATCCGGCAAAGAAATCAAGAATGATACCATCTTGTGTGTCATATGTAATTGCTTGTATTAGAAGCTTTATTAAGCCAACCGGCTTAGGCGTATCAAACGGAGCATTTCCTTTCCCAAATAAAGCCTCTAATTCAGCCGTGGCATCTTCGTTTGTTTCGCAAGAATATGAGGTAGGAGAAAGAACATTCTTCATCTTTTTTACTTCTCCTCCTGTTTTTACGAGGTTGGGTCTAAATGGTATTTTACTTATTACAATAGGCTCTTGACCTGCTATAAGTTCATTTACCTTGTCCTGTGAATATCTCCATTCGCCTTCAAGCACAAGTTCATTTGCATTTCGATGATTCTTAATAATCAAATCTTTTTTCAGAACAGTATAAATATTTCCCCCAGACATGTCCTGCGCTGTTACTGTCTGGTCAGGCATTAAGATTTCCACTGTTTCTGGAGGAAATACCAAAGTAGCTCTGCCATTTCCGGCATTATTAAATGGATATTTTTTGCCAAGAGTCGTAGTCTCAACTGAGAAAGCTGTTGTAACGGATGCATTCTTTGCATAACATATTACGTAGTCAAATACCTTACCTACATTCCTATGCAAGAACGAAGGTTTCTTTTTCTTTTCCCAAGTGAACTCAGCAATAAAGTTACTTTCTCCAAAGATCTCATTGGCTAATAGCCTCATATTTGCATTTTCGTTATCGTCTAATGTTATGAAAATAATACCATCTTCTGCTAACAAATTACTTGCGAGTTTAAGACGTGAATACATCATTGAAAGCCAATCTGAATGATATTTTCCAGCAGCGCTGGAATTTTCCCGTTTATAATTAACATTTCCATCTTCGTCAAAATACCCAGTTCCCTCGTTATATTCCTCATTATCCATGATGAACGAATCTGGATATACGAAGTCATGCCCTGTATTGTATGGGGGATCAATAAAAATCACACGAACGGCACCAAGATAGCTCTCCTGAAGAAGCTTTAAGACATCCAAGTTATCGCCTTCTATGTACAGATTCTCGGTGCTATCCCAATTCACACTTTCTTCTTTACACGGGCGCAACGTCTTCCTTACTGGTTTATTGGCCTCCACAATAGAGGCTTTCTTTCCAACCCATGAAAATTCATAAGCTTCGTCGCCGTCAATTACTCCATCTGAAAGCATTTGCTTTAGCATTTCAAAATTGACAGCCTTCTTCGGCTTGCCGTGCTCATCCTTCGTTTCTGTTATACAGTTGGGGAACAGCGCGGCAATTTTCTCTACGTTCTGCTCGGTCATTTCCATATTAACCACTTATCAAAATACACGGCACATTGTTCTGCTGTGCATATATCATGGTATTTCGTGTTCCGCCGGAGCAGCCATTATAGACCGCAATAACCCTGCCGGAATGATCCACCATCCATTCGTTTCGCTTCTGATAGCTGGCATAAGAGAATGACGGAGATATGCTTTTTACCAAGTCTGCCTGCCGGATGATCTCGTTATACACATCAGACCATTGCGAAGACCATCGATCACCGAATCCCGGAAATGGAAGCGCACAAATCAAGTGAAGACCAGGAAGGACGGTTTTCTTTTCCAAGACGATCTGTGCGGCCCAAATATCAACGCCCATCGCCATGCCGGAAATGAAGGTACGATACCCATCTGAAATTGCGATGTCTATCGCTGCTGTCAGGTCTTTGGTTATCTGTTCTTTGCTGCGTATCAGTTTGTCCGGTCTGTGTCCGGTAAAGCAGCAGCGATGGCTTCGCATCTCGGCTTCCGTCATAAATCAATCGCCTCGGCATATTATTTTTCATCGCCTTTATAAAAGCGTATTCTACGTTTATAGATTATTATAATGTTCCCCCTCCGTAGTTACAATAATAATATCGAGAGATATGACTTTATTATGGAGGAGGGAGAGTATGGAGCTGGATTACAAAGCTATCGGCAAGCGAATCAAGATCGCCCGGATCAATGCGGATATGACACAGGAGCATCTTTCCGACCTTGTCGAATTATCTCCTTCGCACATGAGCAATATTGAAACTGGGACGGCCAAAGTGAGTTTGACCACCATGGTCAGAATTGCAAACGCGCTGTCTGTTACGGTTGACGACCTCTTATGTGACAATCTGGTTCATGCGAAAGTGCAGTTTGAGCAGGATATTCAGCAGATGCTTGACGGCTGCAGCGAGTTGGAAATCAGGCTTGTCAAGGACTTGATTGAATCCACTCTGAATACGCTGCGCAGGGATGCCAATTTGAGAGAAAAGCACTGAGAAGACAGGAAGGCCGGACGGGATTATCCCGCCCGGCCTTCATTTGTTTTACACACTTATTTGAAAAGATCAAAAATGCTGAATGAGGTTTTATGGTAAACCTTGTTATAGAGCGCTTTCTTCGGATGTAAGATTCCCATGCCTTTTTTCCCATAGCCGGGGATAAGAGCTTTCTTTATTGCCCTTGTCGCGCGGCCTCTTGTCCTTGCGCTGAAAGATTTTGTCAGACTCGGTTTACGCATACCAAATTTCATATTGATT
>JAYFPV010000036.1:0-4780 GCA_034927465.1 Lawsonibacter sp. | reverse complement strand
CAACAGCTTTGAAGGTGGAGCCCGGCTCATAGCGGGAGTCCAGCGCCTTGCTGCGCCACTGGGTATTCACCGCAGTGGAATAGGCCTCGGCCTGGGCCTGATCCATCAACTCTGCATCGGTAAGCCCTTGTGGGTTGTCGTTTTTCATTTTCTCGTAAATGGCGGAAATGCTCTTGGCCATATCCTGGTTCAGCTGGTCATTGGTAATGGCAGAATAGTTGTTGGGGTCGAAGTCCGGGGAGCTGGCCATGGCCAGAATGGCTCCGGTTTTTGGATTCATCACAATGCAGAATGCGCCGTCTCGCACGTCGTAAGCCTTGGTCCCTTTTTCCAGCGTCTTTTCCGCATAGGACTGGATGGTCGCATCAATGGTTAGAGTCAAATCATAGCCGTCAATGGCATCGACAAACTCAGAGTAGTTGTTGTACATCTGAGTTCCCGCTCCGGTCCGGGTGGTGACCACCCGGCCGGCCGTCCCCTGCAGCACATCATCATAAGCCGCCTCGATTCCATAGGCGCCCCCCTCAGCGTTGACAAACCCGAGCGCTTGAGCGGCCAGACTGGAATAGGGATAGTAGCGCCGAGTACCCGAGACCAGATAGAGATAGTGGGCCGTCTTATGTTCCACAATGTAAGCGCGGATGGTCTCGGCCTCTTTCTCTTCCACTTTGGTCTGGATCTCCCGATAAGAATACTGGGTGGCCTGAACCTGGCGTTCCAGGCGTTCCTTATCCAGTCCTGGAATCAGCGTCATCAGATCCTGAACCAATTGATCCTGGGCCGCTTTCACCGCCGCGTTCCAGGCCGCTTCGTCCAGGGTTCCGTCTGTACCGATATAGTCCTTTTGGGGTACCTCATCCTGCACCAGGTCCTTGGGAGACAAGATCAGGCTATACACCGTGGCCGACATGGCAAGCACATTCCCGTTTCGGTCGTAAATATCCCCCCGAGATGCAGAGACAGAAAGGTCCAATGTCTGCTGGCCCGTGGCCTGCTTCTGGTACTCTTCATGGTGGACAATTGCAACATCCCACAGCTTCCAGAACAGCGGCACAAACAGTATGGTACCGCATAGCACCAATAAACAAACAGTTCGGCGGAAAATAACCCGTTTGGACCGCCCCTCCCGGGAGGGTCCTCTGGTCCGCCCGCCCGTCTGGTCATGGTTCTCTCCCATTGAAACATCTCCCCTCTGCGGTAGAAGGGCGCAAGAAACTCCTTTCTTGCGCCCCTTTGTATTTCTTCGTCGCTTCTTTCATCGCTCATTTATATGGTCCGCTCAGCGGAAATATTCAATGATTTCACCCAAGACTTCTCCGGCGTCCTTCACAGCCCCCAGAATTCCGCCTTCAGGCTTTTCATCCCCGTAGACTACAACTGCATCTGGCTCGGAGAGATCGAGATACACAACCTGGTCATTGGTGGGGCGGACCATTGTATCGCCCACCGCCGCCTGAATGGACGCCATGTCAAACACCTTCTCATACTGGGCCGACAGCGTGGCATTTTCTGTCTGGAGAGCGGTCATCTGGCTGCGCAAAGAGACCACGTCGCCGTTTAGCATGGTGTATTGAACATAGCTCAGCAGCAGCAGGGCGGCAAACACCGCTACGGCCAAAAATCCAACCACGGCAAAGGGGGCAACCTGCCCTGCCTCCCTGACCTGAACCTGGGTGCGGGTCAGTTCCTGGCGGTGAACCCGCTCCCGCTGTTTGGGCTGAGGACGGCGCTGGAGTTCCTCCTCCCGGCGTGGAACACGAACGGCGGCGCCGTCATAGGCAGGGGCATAGGCCACACTGCCATATGTATTATATGCAGTTGTACTGCGTCGGCGGGTGGCCATAGCACTCACTCCGTTTCTCATTTGTTTTCTGCATTCATTTAATTTTTGTATGAAAATTCGGTGTTACCGAGTTGCCACGCTGTGGCACCTCTGCGCTTCTTATAATTTTTCAGCGACCCTCAGCTTCGCGCTGCGGGAACGTGGATTCGCTTCGATTTCCTGTTCGGTGGGAACAATGGGTTTTCGATTTACCAATTTGATGTCAGGGGTCTTGCCGCAGACACACACCGGAAAGTCCCGCGGGCAGGTACATCCCTTCGCAAACTCCGCCAAACCGGTTTTGACGATTCGATCCTCAAGCGAATGAAAGGTAATGACCACAAGTCGCCCTCCCCGATTCAGCCGAGGCACCGCCCCGCGGAGCATTCGGTCTACCGAGGCAAGCTCGTCGTTGACCGCAATGCGGATCGCCTGAAACGTCCGCTTGGCCGGATGTTGCTTTTCCCTCAACGCTTTGGCGGGCATTGCGCTTTTGATGACTTCCACCAACTCCAGCGTGGTCCCAATGGGCTTTTCCTCTCTTTTCCGGACAATGGCGGCGGCAATCTTGGGCGCGAAGCGCTCCTCTCCATATTGGAACAGAATGCGGCGCAGCTCCTCCTGACTCCAGGTATTGACCACCTGGGCGGCGGTCAATCCCTCGTCTTGGTCCATCCGCATGTCCAGGGGGGCATCTGCCATATAGGAAAACCCTCGGGTGCCGTCGTCCAGCTGAGGCGAGGAGACGCCCAAGTCAAACAGCATCCCGTCGACTCCGGGCAGTCCAAGTTCGTCTAAGATTAAATCGACCTGGTCGAAATTCCGGTGAACCAGCGTGACTTGATTCATCCAATCGGCCAGCCGCTCCTGAGCGGCCTCCAGCGCGGCTCGGTCCCGGTCCACGCAGATGAGTCGGCCTGTGGTCAGCTGTCTGGCAATCTCCAGGCTGTGTCCGGCCCGGCCCAAGGTGCCATCTAGATAAACCCCGTCGGGGTAAATGTTTAAAGCCTGAATGCACTCGTCCAGCAGCACCGGACGGTGGGTAAAACGCTCGCTCATGTCAACCTCCATCGGCCGTTCGGCTCCGAACCAAAAGCCCTGCCTCCGGTCCGGAAGTCCGTCCCATCATCCGCCGCTGCAAACGGGCAGGAAAATGGGAACTTGCGGATTCTCACGATTGTTCGGTTAAAATCCAAGCTCGGCCATACAGGCGGCCATCTTCTCGGGCGTCATCTCTTCCTCCTGGTCATTCCAGGCATCGGCGGCCCAGATCTCTGCCCGGTCATTGACTCCGATAATCACAACATCCTTGTCCAGACGGGCATATTTTCGAAGCTTCTGTGGAATTACGATACGGCCCTGGCTGTCCAGTTCACACTTGACGGCGTTTGCAAACAGCAACCGCATGGATTTGGACTGGCTCATGGGCAGAGACGCGAATTTTTCCGTAAAGCGATCCCATGTGGACTGGGGGTAAATGGCCAGACAGGCATCTACGCCCATGGCCAGATAAAAAGTCTCCCCCAGCTCCAGGCGGAGTTTGGCAGGGATGAACAACCGGCTTTTGGAGTCGACGCTGTGCTCGTATGTGCCGGTCATCTTCTTCCACCTCTCCCCCACTTCAATTTCTTTTTACGGGGTTTCGCTCCACTTTGCCCCACCTTGTCTTTTAGTATAAAAGCTGTTGATATAAAAAGCAAGAGTTTTTTTCTCGGAATTTATAAGAAAAAATCGCTGATTTCCAGAGAAATCAGCGATTTTTGTCGTGAAACATGCGTTCTAATCCGGTTTACAGAACTGTGCCTTTTTCACTTTACAAAATGTCGTGCCAGTTTTCCGCATCCGCGCAACATCTTGTATCTTGAAAGAGAACGCCAGCATTTATACCTCCAGGCTGTCACGAACCGCCTGGTTGACCTTCTTGGGATCGGCTTTTCCCTTCAGTTCCTTCATCACCTGGCCCACCAGGAAACCCATAACCTTCTGGTTGCCGGTGCGGGAGTCGGCCACCGCGGCGGCATTGGCGGCAAACACCTTCTCCACCGCTTCCTTCACCAGCCCGGCGTCGTTGACCTGCTCCAGGCCATTGGCCCGAACATACTCCTCCGCGTCGGTGTTGTCGGGGAAAATCGCGCGAAACACCTTGGCTGCGGTGTTGCGGTTGATCTTGCCGTCGGAAATCAGCCCAATCATCCTGACCAGATTGGCGGGGGAGAACTTCATGTCTTTGGGCTCCATCTCCTCTTCCTTCAGCCGACGCATCATGTCTCCCAGCATCCAGTTGGACACCTCTTTGGCGGGAGCACCCAGCCCCACCGCCTCCTCAAAGAAATCCACCAGAGCCTTTTGCGAGGTGAGAATTCCGGCGTCGTACTCGGGCAGGCCGTATTGGACCTGATACCGGGCCCGACGCGCCTCGGCCATCTCGGGCTGCTGCTGCTTCAACTGCTCCAAATCATCTTCGGACAGCTCGATGGGTGGGATATCCGGTTCCGGGAAATAGCGGTAGTCCTGAGCGTTCTCCTTGGAACGCATGGAAAACGTGGCGTCCTTGTTGTCGTCCCAGCGGCGGGTCTCCTGCACCACGCGCTTGCCCTCCTCAATGAGCTCGACCTGCCGTTTGGCCTCGTAGGCGATGGCCCGGGAGATGGCCTTAAAGGAGTTCAGGTTTTTCATTTCGGTGCGGGTGCCCAGCTCGCCGGACCCGGCGGGTCGGACGGACAGGTTGACGTCGCAGCGCAGAGAGCCCTCCTGCATTTTGCAGTCGGAGACGCCCAGATATTCCAGGGTGGACTTCAGCTTTTCCAGATAGGCAATCACCTCGTCGGCAGAACGAAAGTCCGGCTCGGTGACAATCTCGATCAGGGGCACGCCGCAGCGGTTGTAGTCGCACTTGGTCTGGTCGATCCAAGGGTCGTGAACCAGCTTGCCCGCGTCCTCCTCCATGTGCAGCTCGTG
>JAYFPV010000317.1:0-3327 GCA_034927465.1 Lawsonibacter sp. | reverse complement strand
GCATGCAAAACAGAGGAAGCTGCTGGTAACACACCGCAAAAGCAAAAAGCGAGAGAGCGGATAGAAACAATCCCGCTGTCCCTTTTCCAGGGCAGCGGGATTGTTCTGCCGTCTTTTTGTTTCACGCTCAATGCTCTGCGGCCATTGCCTCCGCCTTTGTCTTTTGTACGGTACCTTTTGGATGCTGCGGCGGAGCATAAATGGAATACAGCTTCAGTGGCCCGTTCCCGGTATTGATCAAGTTGTGCCAGGTCCCGGCCGGTACCATCACTGCATAGCCGTCCGCCGCTCTCTGTTCAAAATTCAGATTATTTTTGTCTTTCCCCATCCGGACAAGCCCCTGGCCTTGTTCAATCCGCAAAAATTGGTCCAGGTGCGGGTGGATCTCCAGACCGATATCCTCCCCGGCATTGATGCTCATCAACGTAACCTGCAGATTGTTTCCCGTCCACAGGGCGGTGCGGAATGTATTGTTTTGCTTGGTTGCCCGATCAATATTAATCACAAATGGTTCCGGCCCATAATCTTTTAAAATCAGTCCATTGTTTCCATAATTAGGGCAAGAACATCTTCGATACAAATAACTCAGCTCCTTCCTAGCCTTGTATATCATGTTATGCACAGCCATTTTCAAGCGTGATGCCACATAACATGCTAGTGGTCAGGATTCCGATGCGGCTTTGCCGCCATTCCGAATCACACGGAGCATCGGTCTGATGCGCTTGGAATAAACAAGCATCGATCACGTGTGTCCATCGGTCGCATAGACCTTGTGTGACTTCTTTTTTTCATACATCTTTTGATCAACAATCCGGTAGAATGACTCCGCGTCCTTTCCGAGCGAGAATGGGTATGTCGCATACCCCATACTGAAACTGAACTGGTAAGGTTTGTCTTCATTCCGGTTAAAGAATGTAAGATTGCGGTAAATCCGCAATATCGTATCTTCCACAACTCTTGGATCGTCACTGTCAAGAACCACACAAAACTCATCTCCGCCATATCGCGCAATAAAATCATTGCGCCCCACGGAACTGCGAAGAACGCGAACCGCATTCATCAGCGCAATATCCCCCTCCAAGTGGCCGAACCGATCATTGATGGACTTGAAGTTGTCGATATCCAGCAGAATTGCGGCAAATGTTTTCTGACTTGTCGATGTATCAATCTTATTGCGCATATAGCTGTCCAGTGTTTGCCGGCTGAACGCCCCCGTCAGATAATCCTTGTCGATATCGCGGTTTTGGCTATTCGTAAACAAGATCAGCGCGGCAAAGGTAATGCCCAGCAATGAAAACGGTAGACCGTAGATGAAAAAATGCAGTGTCCACCCAATCAATGGGAACGCCAGAAAAAAGATTAGCGATCGGTAGTCATGTGCTTCAATTTTTTGTTTCTGGCTGACCAGGAAGTATTCCACAATCACCATCATGGAAAGAAGTATGGACATCGGCAGGAAAAATAGCTGACCGCGATGGTATATATGCGCACTGTCAAAATAAAAAATCTTCCCAGTCAACGCGGTTGAAAGGATCACAGCCGCACACAGCGCCGCCATGGCCCAAAGAATGCCGTTCAGTCTTCGGCGCAGCGATGGGTCAACGTCCGAAATCTGTTCACAAATATAGCAGTAGAAGAGGGGAACCAGTGCTGTGCTGAGAATAAACTCAATATAGTTTCCCGCGGCGGAAAACGGGAAAAACCAATCCGGCCCAGGATCTATACTGCTCATAATATTTGCAGCAAACGCAAACAGTGTTACGATCAGCATAGAAAGGAAAATTTTTTTATGCCCACTCCGAACATTGCGGCGTCGATTTTCCATCACTACAAGCAAAACCAGTTGGAGCATGCAGTATACGCAGATACAAAGATAAGCTGCTGAAAACATACAGAGGTCTCCATTTCGTCAAGGTTTCAGATTTACTAAATGAATTATAGCATGCAATTAAGACACGGGAAACATTTTTCCCCAATTTTTCTGTGGATGTGCATGGCCGTTGGATGCAATCCAACCCGAATCAATACTGGTTTTTCACTCCCCAAAATCTTAATAAAAAAATAACACGGTGGAAAAAATGAGGACACCACCCTTATCTTCTTTCTGGTATTTTGAAACCAGAAAGGAGGGGATCAACATGACGTTTTTGCTGTTCATCACGACTCTCGGCGTGATCTTGCTCGGCTATCTTGTCATGTGCCGCCTTGACAACTTTTTAGAACGGGGCGGAATCCTTGACAGTCCGCAGGGGCGCGTCAATCAAGGCGTTCTGGTCTATGGGGCACCGGATGTCGCCGAGAAAATAAACCGAGCTGGCATGAAATGCAGAAATCTTGCAGCGCTCCCCTTTCCGGAGGACGGTCTTTACTCGGCCCTGTTTGCTCTGTCCGGCGACGACCGCGGCAACCTGGCGATCTGCCATGCCGCAAAGCATGCAGACCCCGGAATCACGATTATTGCGCGGTGCAGTGCGCCCGAACTGCGCGGCGTCTTTGAAACCATGGGGGCAAACAGGCTGCTTGGCACAGACGAATCAATCGACGCTCTGCTGGCAGAGCTGTGGGGGGCTAGCAGATGAACGAGAAACGATGGAGTGCCGTGCAAATCCTTGCCTTTGGATTTGCGCTGATCATATGCATGGGCGGACTTCTGTTAAGCCTGCCGGTCGCCAGCCGCGGCGGCGCAGGAATCCCGTTTTTAAACGCGCTGTTCACCTCGGCGTCCGCCACTTGCGTGACTGGACTGGTTCTATATGACACATGGACCCAGTTTACCTACTTCGGGCAGACGGTTATTTTGCTGCTGATTCAAATCGGCGGGCTTGGTTTTATGGCTATAGCTATTCTGTTTTCTCTTGCCCTAGGCAGACGCATCAGCCTGCGTGAGCGCTCCCTTTTGGCTGAGGCGATCAGTTCCATGCAAGTCGGGGGCGTGGTCCGCCTTGTGCGGCGGATGCTGATCGGAACGGCAATTTTTGAAGGCGTGGGGGCGGCACTTCTGGCAATTCGCTTTGTGCCCCTGTTCGGGGCAGGCCGCGGAATATGGCTTTCGGTGTTTCATTCTGTGTCTGCCTTCTGCAATGCGGGCTTTGACTTGATGGGGCTTCGTGCCCCATCCTCATCCCTGACGTCCCTTTCCGGCGATCCGTTGGTCGTGCTTACCATCGCCATGCTGATTATTGTGGGCGGCATCGGTTTTGTGGTGTGGAACGACCTCATTGAAAGCCGTTTCTGTTACAAAAAGCTGCGGCTGCACACCCGGGTGGCACTGTTTTCCACGCTCGCGCTTCTGCTTGTCGGAACAGTCGCCTTTGCGTACCTAGAACA